>CAMUFS010000005.1 GCA_947088195.1 uncultured Clostridia bacterium | reverse complement strand
TTGTCTGATTTTCAAGTGCCGTCTTTGACTCCTCACCAAGCACCAGTTGCCTTGCTGCCTCCCTAAGTCTCTCCTCGGAAGCTTTCTCTGATATAAAATAACTCACCACAATGGCTGCTATTCCTATTAATATCAAAACTACTTCTATCGCTGTCATAAACAGTTCTCCTTAGATCTTCACATCAAAGCTTCCTGTGTGAACCGATTTAAGCATTACAGAACCCTCATCCTCTTCTTCCTCTTCTTCCTGCTTTGTCTGGTTCCTTCCCTGACGCTTAAAATAAGTGCCATTGCCCTTTTCCTTTGCATCATACCGGTTCTCCTTTTTTTCAGAATTATCGTATTTGCGCACCTGTCTGGCACCCTTTTCCGTCTCTCGATGCATCTGAACCTGTATATTACTCTGATCAATCAAAGGCTTCTGATCCTGATTCTGCTTCAGTTGCCCTATGTCCTGTGAGCGCTGTACAACACCCTGAACCTCCACCGGTCTGATTGCCATATTCCTTCACCTCTATTTCTATGCTCCTACAATTATAAGGATACTCTCTTGATCTCGTGCCAATCCTTCACAAATTTACAGAACTGATACTCTGCGGATGTGATGGTAAACTCTCCCGCAATCATAAGCTTAACACCAGAATACACCGTATTTTTTGCTTTAATGCAGGCACCTTCTGTCATCTCTGTCTGTTCATGACAGGCAGCTAGCTCTTTCTCTGTCGCGGCGATTGTCTTTCGAACGTTCTCATAATCTACCGCTGCCTTTTGTAAAATTGCCATGCGATCTGGCGTAAGCTTTCCCTTTGCCTTCTTTGCCTTCATCGCCTCAATAATCTGGCGGATTCTCTTTTCCTCAGCCGCATATTTCTTGCTCTTCTCCTCCAAGACCTTAATGCGCTCCTGAAGCTGCGGATCACTTCCCACCTCCAAAGATGTGGCACTTCCCATAGAAGAACCTATTGTCATTGACTCAATAAGCCTTCCAGCCCTCACATAACCGCCGACAATTAATCCCTTCTTTCCAGCGACATGGATCTCCTCCCTCGCTGAAACATTGCTGTGCATAATCGCATCTGCCTCAATGGAAGCACCAGATACCACCACAGCACTTTCTATAAAACGGCACAATATATTTCCCCGTGCCTTTAGATTTCCCTTTGTCATTCCCTGAATACCACGCCGTATAATAATCTTACCACCTGCCATAATATTCGCTGCCTCTACCACGCCGTCAATCTCCACATCCCCGGTGGCATGGATGGAAAATCCTGTCCTGACATTTCCATGGATTTTTACATCACCATCATAATCAATATCTCCTGTGGAAGTATCCACGTCTCCTTTTATCTCGTAGACATTCGATACGACAACTTTTCCATCCGTATCAAGGAATACATGCCCATTCACTCCACTGACTAACTGTGTGTCATTGTTTTTCAAAAAAGTATTTTTGCCCGCTACTAACCGCTTTGATACAACTGGACGCGGTTTTACCTCAGTACCACAGACATCTCTTCCTGATACACCCTGCACCTCAGGCTCCAAGGTGGCAAGCACCATATTCTCCTTCACTCCATTAATATTTTCCAATTTATGAAAATCCACGGAGCCATCCTCATTCAGCTTTGGCCTTGCATTGAGATCCAAGCTAAAATGATATGTGATCTTTGCGTCGGACCCTTCTTTGACCGTCGTCCCCTCCGCAATCACATAGTCCTTACAGTATTCCCTTTCTTTCACAAAAGCATCCACAGATTCTTCCTTAATTCCGAAACGCACTCCCTGAAATTCTATGCTTCTCAAAATTTCTGCCTTCTCCATCTGCTTTGCGTTATTGCTGGGCGGATAAAAACGTGCTGTCGCCGTCATCTTATCCTGTCCCATCGTAATATACATCTCTTCCTGCACTGGAAGAATACTCTCCATAAGCAGTTTTACTTCTTTTTCCTGCCCGTCCCTCACTGCCTTATTTAACTCAGGAATCGGGTATCCCGATATCCTTTGTCTCATAAGGTAATTCATAATTTCTTCAAAGCGAATCGGAGCTCCTTCACCGACAGCCGGATATAATTTCATATAAGTCCCGCCCGGTTTTATTACAAGCTGAAAGTAACCGTTTCTATCCATACTGATACCCCATGCCTTTCCCGCATAAGCCCCTCCACCCAAGAACAGGCCCAACTACGTCAATATCTTATGCGTAAATTAACTTCCCTGTTAAATTCCATATAAAATACCAAACTGTTCTCCCAGCTTTACTTTCATTTTCTGTAGTGCTTTGGTGTGAAGCTGGGAAATTCTCGATTCCGATACTTCCATTATAGCGCTTATTTCCTTTAAAGTTAATTCCTCATAATAATACAATAGAACAACCTTCTTTTCCTTCTCCGTCAATATCTCAAGTACTTCTTCTAATATCCTCTTTAGCTCCTCTTTCTCGACAACTTCCTCAGGGCTGTTAAATCGTGCTGGCTGGCTGGCATCCGTGCGTACCTCTGTTCCTTGTTCCAGACACTCATCCAAGGAGATAAGCCCCGACGCTTGGCTCTGTCCCTCCCAGCTATAAAACTCATCCACTGAAATTCCAAGCTCCGCTGCTACCTCCTCATCTGTGGCGGGACGTCCTAACTCCTTCTCAAGCTTTGAGAGAGCCGCATCCATCCTTTTTTGCTTCTGTCTTAAGGTTCGAGGAATCCAATCCATCTTCCTTATCTGATCCAAAATTGCACCACGTATGCGAAGACTTGCATAAGTCTCAAATTTTATCCCTTTTCCGTAATCAAATTTATCTATCGCGTCGATCAGCCCAAATATTCCATAGCTGACCAGATCCTCATATTCTACATTATAACCCAGATACATGCTGAGCCTTCCGGCGATAATTTTGACCAAGGGAGCATATTCCACTATCAGCTCCTCCCTCAGCTCTGCCGTTTTCGTCTTCGTATAAGACTCCCAGAGTCTGTTCTTCTGATTTTCGTCCAACCTTTACGCACCTCCGGGCGGATACGGATAAGACATGCCAGGTTTATAAGCTAAATTCTTCCTCCTCGGCAGCCTCCTCCATCATTGTCGCTTCCTCCTGCAAAGACTCTTCTCGTTCTCTCTCTTCTTCCTCCTGCTTTAAGCGTTCTTCCTCACGAAGTCGCTCCTCCTCTTCCTCCTGAACCTTTTTCACAATGCGGAAAATAATGCCTCTGGCAATACCTCCAAGAAAATAGAATATAACCAATACTAAAAGGAGCGTAAGAAGCGCCTCCTGTGTCGGATAACGCTTGTAGATACAAATAAAGCAGGTCATCATCCCTGCTGTCAATGTCACAACAGCAGGAATTGCATTCACCTTTTTCATCGCCCAATCCCCACTATATCGTCTTTAAAGGTTTTCCGACTGCCTTGATAAGCAGTGAACCATCTGCCGAAAAAAATTCTATGGTACGTCCATAGTTAAGCCCTGTATCCTGCGCAATAATAGGAATCCTGAGAGCTGCAAGATGCTTCTTCACGGCTTCCACATTCCTATCACCAACTCTACCCAAGCTATCTGACGATGCATTAAATGCAAACATCTGAGCACCCCCTGCAATCTTTGCCTTCATCCGGCTTTGACTTGCTCCAAGCTTTATCATCTCCTGTATCAGCAAAGCAATACCTGTATCTGCATATTTTGCAGGATTTCTGTCTCGGCTTATCTGCTTGCTATCAGGCAGCATAATGTGTGCCATGCCGCTGACCTTTGTAACTGGGTCATACAGACAGATTCCTACACATGAACCCAAACCCAATGTAGTAAGAGAATCCGGCTCTTTACAAACCTTTAAATCTGCCATCCCAACTTTAACTACATTTCCCATATACCATCACCTACATTCCCAGAGCAGACAAAATCTTACCATAAGACTCCAACTCTGGAATGAGAATGAAATAACCATTCACATCAAAATCATCGCCAAAATCCGTCTGTATCAGTAAAACCTCATCTCCTACCTTACCAAATTCAATAGCTGGAACACTGATAATCGCCGCTGCCATGTCCACCGCTGTATATGGGATTGACATATCAATACTCATATTTAATAGCGAAGAGAGCGCTGTCAGATAGGAGCCAGAAATAATATTTCCCAACTCTCCAATCACAGACATCTCCATATCGCCAAATTCATCTCCTACTTCCATTCCGCTTCCTGCGAGCATCTGTTCAATCAGGAATACTGTCGATTTCTTATCCATCATGAACATCATCATTCCCTTAATATCGCCGGACAATGTCACAAGAACTGCAACCATCAAATCCTCTTCATTTCCGATAGTGGATGACAGATTTGGAAAATCCACCAACGCCACCCTGGGCACTTTCATATCAATTTTTGCATTTACTAACTTTGCAAGCGCTGTCGTTGCGTTTCCTGCGCCTATATTACCAATCTCTCGCAGCACGTCTAATTGCATATCATCCATATTAAACCTCATTTCTGCCAGATGGCATATGATGTTATTCCTTTTCTGTAATCAGACTTTCTACATTCACAATAGAAATCAATGTCTCACCATATTTGCCAATCATGGCTATGTACTGCATTCGGCTGTCATTGCTGTCCACTGTTGTTTTCTCTACATGCTCCTCATCAAGAGAAACTACCTCACTGACAGAGTCCACGATAATGCCAACAGAATTAGACTTATCTGTCTTAATGATAATTATGCGGAAATCCTTTGTCTCTGGAATCTCCTCCAGTCCAAATTTAAGTCGCAGGCTGATAACTGGAATAATCTCGCCGCGCAGATTAATAACACCCTTATAGTAATGCGGAGCCTTCGGCACTCTGGTGATCTTCATCATCCTGATAATATTATCCACATACTTAATCTGGATGCCGTACTGCTCATATCCTATCTTGGTCACAATAAACTGCGTGACCTCCAGCTTTTTCTCCCCTTCCAGACTGTACTTCTGTTCTTCCATGCCCTTCACCTCCGTTTACAATAATGCGCTCACATCCAGAATCAGCGCCACCTCACCGTCTCCAAGTATCGTGGCACCGCTGAGAAGTTTATTGTTGTTCAGATGCTTTCCTAATGACTTAATAACAATCTCCTGCTGCCCGATTAATTGATCCACCACAAGTCCTGCCAGCTTATCGCCCTTCTGGATAATTACGACAATCATATTCTCCGACTCACGCTCTTTCTCCACATCAAGCACTTCCCTAAGACGAATAATCGGAATTACATTGTCGCGCAGATTGATAACCTCCTTGCCTCTCACATATTTAATATCACTGACCATTATATCCTCAAGCGTCTGAATTGTGCTGAGCGGAATCGCATATTTCTCATCGCCCAGAGTTACCATCAGTGCCTGTATAATTGCCAGCGTCAGCGGAAGACGAATAATAAAGGTACTTCCCTGGCCAAGCTCGGTGCGCACCTCAATATCTCCACCAAGCCCTTCTATCTTCGTCTTTACGACATCCAGACCCACGCCTCTGCCAGATACATCTGATATTTTCTCCGCTGTGGAAAAGCTTGGACGGAACAAAAGATCAATGATCGCCTTATCGTCCATATTGTTGGCCTGCTCTTTTGTGATTGTGCCCTTCTCAATCGCCTTTTCTCTCACGCGCTCCACATCAATTCCATTTCCATCGTCGCGAACCTCTATCACAACATTGTTTCCATCTTGATATGCATCAAGGAAAATGGAACCTGCCTCTGGCTTTCCACGCTCCAAACGAAGCTCCTTTGATTCAATTCCATGATCGGCAGAATTTCTCAAAATATGCATAAGAGGATCTCCGATCTCATCTATTACTGTTCGATCTAACTCCGTATCCTCTCCTGTCATATAAAGCTCCATCTTCTTGTCAAGCTTCTTGCTCAGATCGCGCACCATACGAGGGAATCTGCTGACTACACTCTCAATCGGCACCATTCTCACCTTCATCACAGACTCATGAAGGCTTGTTGTAATTCCTTCCAGATATTCCACCTGCTCACGAATCTGCTGTGCAGCGTCTGCCTTATCACTGTCACTCACCGATACAATTCCATTCTTCGCTGTGATAAGCTCACTAACTAGATTCATCAGTACATCCAGCTTGTCAATATCCACACGGACGGAACGGTTTACCACAGGCTTCCCTCCGGGCTGCTTTGGAGCGGCAGCTCCGGCTGCTGGCTTGACGGCTGGTTCCTTCGCCACTTCTGGCTGCTTCTCTTCCACAACGGCAACTGGTTTTTCCTTCTCCTCTGGCTGTTTCTCCTCTGCCTTCTCCTCCGGCTGCTTTTCCTTCTCTTCCCCAGCGCCTGCCGGCAGAGTAATCTCCTCGCCAACCACAGACTTAATCTCTGATACATTTAACACAGAATCCAGCACGACCTTCATCGGTTCCTTTGAAACCACAAACATGCTAAAACTCCACTCAAACTTTTCATCCTCAATGTCCTGCACACTTGGCTCTGAGCGTATTACCTCGCCGACCGACTCTATATTCTTAAATACAAGAAAAGCTCTCGCCGACTTTAAAATACAGCTCTCATCAATCTGAACGGTCATTCCATAGAAATGCAAGCCCTTTGCAACTGCTTCTGCCGCTGCGTGAAGCTCAAAATCCTTTAGATCCACAGCATGATAATCTTCTCTTTTGACATTCCCATTGTTTGACTCCTTCACCACAGGCTCTGCCGCCTTCTTCTCAGGCTCCAGTCCTCCCTTTAACACAGAATTTAAGCGTGCAATAATGGGCTCATTGTCATTTGTCCCCTCATCTGCAGTTTCTGTGATGCAGGTCAGATATTCCTCCAATGCATCCAGACACTGAAATACAATGTCCACAAGCTCTGCGGATACTGTCATCTTTCCAGAACGCACTTCTGAAAAAACATTCTCCATATCGTGTGTCAGACGCTGCATACGCTTATAGCCCATCGTCCCTGCCATACCTTTCAGAGAGTGTGCGGCTCGGAATATCTCATTGATCGTCTCATTGTTCGTCGGGTCTTTTTCCAGCACCAGTACCTGACTATTCAAGCTTTCCAGATGCTCTTTTGTCTCGTCGATAAAAATCTCTAAATACTGACTTACATCCATACTACTGTACACCTACTTTCTTTGTTATTGTATTGGCTATCTCCGTCACTGGCAGCACCTCATCTGTCAATCTCGCACGTGCCACCATCTTAGGCATCCCATATACAACACAGGTAGCCTCATCCTGAGCTATCACGTATATTTTCTTCTTTGCCTTCAGAGCTTTAATACCCTCTGTGCCATCTGCACCCATGCCTGTGAGAACCACACACACAATTTCATCAAATTTTGAATCCATCAAGGATTCATACATTAGATTCGCACAAGGCTTCAGCGCGTCCCTTGGAGGCTCATCTGATATCATAATCCGCGGCGCTCCCTTTGCACCTGAAACCTTTAGATGTTTCCCTCCCGGTGCTATGTAAACCGTTCCTTTCTCCAAGAGCTCCCCATCCTCCGCTTCCTTTACCTTCACTTTACTTATCTCATTCAGGCGATCTGCAAGCGAAGCTGTAAATCCCGCTGGCATATGCTGCACAAGCACCATCGGCGCATCTAGCTCCTTCGGAAGATATGGAATCACTGACTGCAATGTCTTTGGTCCCCCTGTAGAACAGGCAAGAGCGATAAGCTTATTCCCTGTTCCTTTGCTAAACACTGGCCGTTCCACTAATGGAGGTGCTGTCAAAGCAGAAGCTTTCGAGGCTGTGGGGGCAGGTCTTACCTCTGGTCTTTTCGGAATAACAGGAGTCCGCGCCTCTGTAGCTACATCAAGAATCTCCAGCAGATGCTCCCGAAACATATTTCCTCTTGCCTGAACCAGATTATCCGGCTTTTTAATAAAGTCGAAGGCTCCGTGTTCCAGCGCTGTCAATGTCTCCGTTGCACTCTCATCTGCTCTTGTGCTACAAATTACTACCTTTGGCTTCACCTCTTTGTGTTTCTCTAACTCCACCAAAAGCTCAAGCCCTGTCATCTTAGGCATATAGATATCCAAAAGCACTGCATCATAGAGTGTGGGAGCATCAAGGAGCTTTTTAAGCCCCTCCTCACCATTGACCGCTACATCCTTCACAATAAATCGGGGATCAGAATTAATTGAATCTGACAACACCCTTCTCATTAAAGCAGAATCATCAATTACCAATATATTCTTTTTCATGCCATCAACCCTTTTCGTTCTCTCTGAAATGTCCTTCCTCTCAGCTTATCATTTTCTATTATATCATATTTTTTACTAAAATAGCTCTTTATTTTTTCTTTTTTTTAAGAAAATTCACTAAAACGAACTTTTATTTTATCTTTTTAATATATTGAAAAAAACTTGACTAATTCCTTTTCGTTCCTTAACCTCCTTGACAGAATTTTTTGACAGACATTCTGCCAGATGTAGAAATGCACGTGCTGCCTTTGAATTTTCATATACTACAGAAACAGGCTTCTGCTGCATCACAGCCTTCATCACATAGGAATCATTGGGAATATAGCCAAGAAAATTAAGCTTCATATCAAGAAATTTTTCAGCCACCAGCTCAAGCTTATTATATACAATCCTCCCCTCCACTACATTATCTGCCTTGTTGGCAAGTAGATGAATGGTTGTATATTTTCTATCAAAATTTTCTCTTCTCGCCAGTGCCTTAAGAAGCGCATAAGAATCCGTTATAGATGTAGGTTCTGGCGTGGTCACTAGCAGAACCTCCCTGCTCGATTTCACAAATTCTATCACAGTATCTGAGATGCCGGCTCCTGTATCCACAATAATGATGTCCGCCATCGTCTCCAATCTCGCAAGCTTAGAGGAAAGAAACCTCACATTCTCTTTTGTCAGATTAGAAAGCTCTGCAATGCCAGAGCCTCCTGATACAAATTTAATTCCCATCGGCCCGTCAATGAGAATGTCCTCTATCTGTTTTCCGCGGAATATCACATCAGAAAGATTATATTTTGGGACAGCACCAAACATCACTTCCACATTAGCCAGACCAAAATCAGCATCAAATATAAATACCTTATGACCTAATTTCTGAAGCTGAATTGCCAAATTAACAGAAACGGAAGATTTTCCCACACCGCCCTTACCGCTTGTCACTGTGATCATGCGCGCACCAGAGCGTATTGCCTCCTGCTCCCTCACAATATTCCGAAGCTTCTCCGCTTGATCCATATTATCCGACACCCCCCAGTAATGATTTCGCAATACTCTGGACGTCAATCAGATTAATATCATCAGGTACGTTCTGTCCATAAGTAGTATATGATATTTTTCCCTCTGTCAGGATAGCTATATTAAGAATATTTCCCAAAGCACTTGTCTCGTCAAGCTTGGTAAAGATAATTCGGTAGGAACCCAGCTTTGAATAAGTATCACAGATTTTTTCCAGATCACGGAACTTTGTTGTCACGCTTAAAACCAGACATATCTCTTTCTCAAATCCATCTATCTCATCCACCGTCTCAATCAGATGAAAAAGCTCATTGCATTGTTCTTCATTCTTGTGAGAACGTCCCGCCGTATCGACAAAGATAAGATCGCACTCCTTTAAGCGCTCTATTCCATCTCTCAAATCCTCATCTGAATAGATCACATCAAGAGGAATATCAAGAATACTCGCATAGGTGCGAAGCTGCTCCACCGCAGCAACTCGATAGGTATCTGCCGTCAACAGAGCAATCTTCGCCTTTTTCACAAGCTTCATATCCGAGGCAAGCTTTGCGATCGTTGTTGTCTTGCCCACTCCAGTTGGACCAATAAAGAAAAATATCTTCTTTTTATCCTCATCTGCAATAAATTCATCTGGTTCTCCCAGCTTAAGAATAATCTTCTGATAGACAGCGGAGAGCACATTATCAAGAGAAGCTTCTTTTTTGAGGTGTTTTTCCACTTCACTGATAATCTGGTTGGCATATTGCTCCTCCACTTCATTGTTGATAAGCTGTTGATAGATAAGCTTTAGAAAACGAATATTCTCATTTTCCTCTTCCTCCACTGGTTCCTTGGGAGCTTCTGCAATGGTTTCCTTTGTAAGCTTTTCCTTCATCTGCTGTTCCAAAAGAGACTGAATGTTATTTAACCGATCCGCAAAGACCTCCTTCTCCACCACAGAAGCTGGCGTATTTCCAGCTATCTCCTCCAAGGGCTGCTCTCTTGCAGGAGAGATCATTTCCTTCTCCTCAAGAGCTGCCGTCACCTCAACTATACTTTTCTTTCTAAAGGTAAAAAGCCCCTTCTTCTTAGTGGTGCGGATATTCATAATCACCGCATCGTTTCCCATCTCATCTCTAGCTGCAAGAATCGCCTCTTCCTCGGTGCTTCCCTGAAATTTTTTTATAATCATGCACACGTCACCATCCCTACTGATTGCAATTCAACATTGGATTCTACTTCATTATAGGAAACCACCACCAGATCCTTGAAGTAATCCTGTGTAAGTCGCTTGAAATAAGCTCTTACAATCGGAGAAGTAATGACAATAGGACTCTTGCCCAGACTCTCCAGCTTTCCAACCTGCTCCTCCACCGATTTCATAATGGATCTCGTCTTTTCTGGTGTCAGAGTGAGATATGCCCCCTGCTCTGTCTGTTTTACAGAATTCATAATCTCCTGTTCTGCCTTTGGATCCAATGTCACCACGCTGGTAGTCTCATTGGCAGGAAAATATTTGCTGGAAATTGCCCTCTTCAAGCTCTGCCTTACATATTCTGTCAATACATCGGTATCTCTGGTGACAGCCGCATGATCTGCCAATGTCTCAAATATTGTCACCAGATCACGGATAGAGATTCCCTCACTGAGAAGATTTTGCAGTACCTTTTGAATCTCACCAATATTAAGCAGCTTTGGCACCAGCTCCTCCACCAGAGTAGGATTGTTTTCTTTGACATTGTTGACAAGGCTCTGCACATCCTGTCTGGTCAGCAACTCCGCCAGATGTGTCTTGATAACCTCCGTCAGATGGGTTGCTATAATGGAAGGTGGGTCCACCACTGTGTAGCCCAGCGATTCCGCTCTCTCCCTCTGACTCTCTGTAATCCACACAGCCGGCAGATGAAAGGATGGCTCAAAAGTAGGGATACCTGTGATCTCTTCCTCCACATATCCCGGATTCATCGCCATATAATGATCAAATAAAATCTCACCATCACTCACTTGGATTCCCTTGATCTTTATAATATATTGATTCGGATTTAACTGAATATTATCGCGCAGACGAATCATGGGAACAACCGTACCAAGCTCCAATGCAATATGACGCCTGATCATAACAACACGATCAAGAAGATCGCCGCCCTGATTTGTATCGGCCAGCGGAATAATACCATAACCAAACTCCAACTCAATAGAATCCACTTGAAGAAGAGAGACAACACTCTCTGGCTTTCGAATCTCTTCTGCCTCAAGCTCCGACGCAGCAGCTTCCTCCTCGATAGCCTCCACGCCGTCCTTATTTGAAATCATATTGCCGACAAGCAGCAAAATTCCGCCGAGCGGAATAAAAATAAACCAGGAAAGAGGCGTCACAATACCCAAGAAAATCAAGGTGCCGCCAACCATATACATAACCTTTGGTATCGCAAACAGCTCACCAAATATCTGATCTCCAATCTCTTGATCCTGTGATGCCTTTGTGACAATAATACCACTTGACAGAGAGATAAGCAGGGAAGGAATCTGGCTTACCAGACCATCACCGATGGTAAGGATTGTATACGTCTCAATCGCATCAGTAATTGACATTCCCCTCATCAGAACTGCCATCGCAATACCACCGATAATATTAACCGCCGTAATTAGCAAGCCCGCTGTGGCATCTCCCTTTACATACTTCATAGCACCGTCCATGGCACCATAGAAGCTTGACTCTTTTTGAAGCTTATCACGTCTCTTGATCGCCTCTGTATCTGTGATCGCGCCAGTATTCAGATCGGCATCAATCGCCATCTGCTTACCGGGCATAGCATCCAGCGTAAATCTTGCTGTAACCTCAGCGACACGCTCAGAACCTTTGTTGATAACAGAGAACTGTATAATAATAATAATAATAAATATAATTACGCCAATAACAAGATTACCGCCTCCCACAAACCGGCCAAACGTGCTGACAACATTACCAGGCTCTCCCGTTGTCAGAATTAGCTTTGTGGAAGCAGCATTCAGTCCAATTCGAAATATTGTCGTAAATAAAAGAATCGTTGGAAAAGCAGACATATCCAACGTTTCTTTGGCAAACAGCGCATTGAACACAACCACCAGTGCAGTCGCCATATTTACTGCCAACATAATATCCAACAAAATCGCTGGCAATGGAACAATCAGGAAAATAATGGCTGACAATAAGTAAAGTCCTATCGCAATATCTGCTCTTTTCAACTGTCAACACCTCCCAATTCTTGTTATATTCATCGCTTCTAATTCTTTTTTATCCATGATATTCTTTATTCTTAACCTTATATACAAACGCCAGCACCTCGGCAACTGCTTGATATAACTCTGGTGGAATCTCTGCACCAATATCTACATTATAATAGAGTGCCCTCGCTAACGGCTTATTTTCCACAATCTCAATATCGTGTTCTTTCGCGGCATCCTTAATTTTCTGTGCCAGATAATCCTCCCCCTTTGCAAGCACAACTGGTGCTCTTGACATTCCCGGCTCATATTTTAGCGCCACGGCAAAATGGGTAGGGTTTGTGATTACCACATCCGCCTGTGGGACACTCTGCATCATTCTTCTCTGAGAAACCTCAAGCATCTTTCTGCGGATCTTCGACTTGATAACCGGATCTCCCTCTGCATTCTTAAATTCATCCTTGACCTCCTGCTTGGTCATCTTCATATCTTCTTTAAATTTATGCTTTTGATAGACATAATCTAACAGTCCAATCACCAACATAACTGCACTTAATTTCATTCCCAGATCAAGAACCATATCTCCGATAAAAATAATACAGTCCATCACACCAACCTGATAGAAATGAAACAAAAAGATAAATTTATCCTTTAACAGATTATAGGCATAGACACCAATAACAAGAATAATGGCGATTGACTTTGCAAGCTCCACCAGAGCACGGGTAGAAAAAATTCTCTTTACGCCATTGATTGGATTCAGCTTGCTAAATTTAGGATGGAGCGGTTTTGTTGTCACCTTCCATTTTACCTGAACCACATCAATAATAAAGGAAACCAACACACCAATCGCAAACAGCGGAAGCAGAATCAATATGATCTTTAACACAAATTGTACTACAACGGTGTGAACACCGTCCACAGTAAAATTCTGGTTGGAATGTGACGTCAGATCCCCAATTTTTGAATAAGACAGATAAAATCCTTCTAAAAGTCCCTGCCCAATAGAGGGAATAAAGATTCTAAGAACCCCAAACAGCATAATCAGCATTATGGCATCGCTCAGGCTCTTACTCTTTGCTACCTGTCCCTCATTTCTAGCATCTGTCAGCTTTTTGGCTGTGGCGGGCTCCGTTTTTTCTCCGCCGGGTCCTTCCTTTGCCATTACATCATCCCCTTCATTCTCATTGTGCTGAACAAAAAATCTGCCATAGTTGGGAGACTTCCCGCCAACAAAAACATAACACTCAGTCCTACAAGCACCTTAATCTGAATACCAACCGCAAACATATTCATCTGTGGTGACACCTTTGCAAGCAAAGCAAGTATAACATTCAATATCAACGTCACTGCAAAAACTGGAAGCATCAACCGCAGCCCAATAGAAAAATAATCTGCAAAAAATCCAAGCATTGTATCATACAAGCCTTCCAGCTTCACGCCTCCAATCGGAATCACCTGAAAGGAATCCACCAGCGCTTGGAGAAGAAACAGATGCATATCTGTAATTATCATCATAATTAAGAGCAAGTAATTATAGAGATTTCCTGACGCACTGACCTGCGTTCGGGTGGTAGGATCGAACATGCTTGCCATGGACATACCTATCTCCATATCTATCATTCTGCCCGCAAAAAATATAGCCGAAAAACATAGATATGCAGAAAATCCAATTAAGATTCCCGTCACACTCTCTGCCAAAATTAAAAGTGAAAATTCACCAACGGAATGATATTCTGGTATTTCAATAGGTGCAACCACATAGATAATCAATGCTATAAATACAGAAAGTCCCATCTTTACTCTCTGAGGAGTGCTGCTCATATTAAAAACTGGCGCCACATTGACAAAGCTTGCAATCCGTATTAAGATCAGCAAAAATCCCTCAATATCTTGTACTGTAATCCCTGTATCTACCGTCATATTATCTTGTATAGGCCGCAAAATTCGACCACAGAGTCTCCATTAAGGAAACTGTATTATTTAAGATCCAGTTTCCAAACAATAATAACCCCAAAAATACACAAAGAATTTTGGGCACAAAAGTCAATGTCTGCTCTTGAATAGATGTAACTGTCTGAAAAATGCTGACACACAAACCAATTACCAGTGAGATCAGCAAAAGTGGAGCTGCTGATTCAATAATTACCCACAAAGTTTCCTGTGTAATTCGAACTATAATTCCTTCTGACATAGCGCCCTCAATTCCATCCTTTCTGTCATCTGACAAACGTCTTTATCAAATTGACAATAATCAAATTCCAGCCATCTGCCAACACAAAGAGCAGAATCTTAAATGGCATGGAGATTGTTGTGGGGGGAAGCATCATCATACCCATGGACATCAGCACGGAAGCCACCACCATATCAATAACGATAAATGGAATGTAGATCAAAAACCCTATAATAAATGCCTGGCGGAGCTCACCTAAAATAAAACTTGGCACAACCACTACCAGACTATAATTCATTGGGTCCTCTTCTGCTCCCATCTCCCCAAGCTCCAGCATCATATTCAGATCCTTTTCATTTAGCTGATCTAACATAAATTTCTTTATCGGCCTCACGCCTGCCTCAAATGCTTCCTCCTGCGTTATAGTTCCATCTCTCAGGGGCTCGATCGCCTGCGTGTTTACTTCTGAAAATACAGGTGCCATAACAAAGAAAGTCAGAAACAATGCCAAACCTATCAACACCTGATTGGGAGGGGCAGATTGCGTATTCAACGCTGCCCTTGTAAAATGCAACACAATCAAGATCCTTGTGAAAGAGGTCAGCATAATCAGGATAGAAGGAGCCAAAGCAATCACAGTGAGAATAAGAATAATCTCCACACTGCCAGCCAGATCTCCTTCCCCACCACTTGTCTCTATAGAAAATCCAAATCTTGGGGCGGAACTACTACCTGTTGAGGCTGGCCCTGTTGTAGTTGGCTCCTGCACAGAAGCCGCTGACACTCTCACTGTCAAGATAAGACACAGCAAAAGCATTGTCACAAAAGCTGCACAGCCCTTCATTATTTTTCTTTTTTGTGATTCCATTCCTTAACCCTTTGAAAAACCTCCTGAAAGGTTTCCTGTCTACTTTCCATCTCTTTCAGCTCAAGCTCCGTCTCGTCATAAGACGCAAGCATGGTAATGGTATCCTTGCTGATACCAATTACCAAATACCGACCTCCTATTCGGATAATCTGTATGTACTTCGTCTGGGACAGACGGCAGGTCTCAATAATCTCAATATTCCCCCTTGACATCTGCCCCTTCTGATAGCCCGCCACCAGCCTTGTGACAAACCACGCCATTGCCAGCACAACAAGAAAAATAAGCAGACTTGTTATCAAGCGTACAGCCCCGTCTACATTGTGCAGACCTGTGCCTACTATCATATTATCCAACAGCTTTCTTCACTGCCTCAAGCACACGATCCTTATCAAACGGCTTAACAATAAAATCCTTTGCGCCAGATTGAATGGACTCAATAACCATTGCCTGCTGTCCCATTGCGGAACACATAATAATTGTAGCGGAAGGGTCCTCCTCCTTAATCTTCTTTAGTGCCTGAATTCCATCCATCTCTGGCATGGTAATATCCATCATAACCAAATCAGGTTTTACTTCTCTGTATTTCTCCACTGCCTTCAGCCCATTTTCTGCTTCACCGGCAATGACATACCCATTCTTGGATAGAATATCCTTAATCATCATTCTCATAAATGCTGCATCATCACAGATTAAAATGTTCTTTGCCATAATTAACTCTCTCCTATCTTTGTTTGCTAATAATTATTTTTGTTTTTCTCATCAAGAATCTCTGTTATTCGAACTGCAAAATTTTCCTCAAGGACCACTACTTCCCCTTTCGCAACATATTTGCCGTTTACCAGCACATCAACCGGTTCACCGGCAATCTTGTTCAGCTCGATAACTGTTCCCGGAGCAAACTCCAGAACATCTTTAATCGACTTACTGGTTCTGCCAAGCTCCACCTTGACATCCAGCGGTACATCCATAATTAAGTCGATATTCTCTTTCTGTTGTACTGGTGATACATTACTTGTAAAGCCTTGGAATTGTGCCGGCTGTACATTCACATTAGGCTGTGGCACCGGCTGCTGGGGATATGGATATGGCATACCACCATATGGCGGCATACCATAACCGCCGGGCATCTGGTATGGCATACCATAGCCGGGCATCTGTCCCATTCCCTGCATTTGATTCATATCCATGCCGGGCATCTGATACGGCATCTGCCCCATTCCCTGCATCTCTCCCATATTGGGCTGTGGTGCAGCCGGAGGTGGAGCCACATTCGCTGTTTGCTGCGGTGCAGGCTGAGATGTAGGCTGTGACGCGGGAGACGAAGCTTCTTCTCCAAGCGCCCCTCCCATAAACATATCATAAAGCTTCTTGGCAAAATCTAACGGATAGAGCTGCATAATCTCGCTGTTTACCAGATCACCGATCGTCATCTGAAACGAAACCTTGACAAATTCTGTCATCTGAAAAGCTGAGCCAGTCAAAGCAATATCATCGTTAAAATCTACAAGTGTCGCCTTAGGAGGCAGAATATCAACCTTCTTATTAATCATGGAGGAAAGGGAGGTGGAGGAGCTTCCCATCATCTGATTCATCGCTTCACTGATGGCACTTAACTGAAGCTCTCCTAACTCCCCATCTGTATGTGTTCCATCTCCACCCATCATCAGATCCGTGATAACCATAACATCCCGATCCTTAAGAATCAGGACATTCTCACCATCAAGACCCTCTTTATAACCAAGCTGCAAGGCGACACATGGTCTTGCCTTAAAATCTGCCGCCATATCCCCCCATGTGCTGTAGGCGACTGTGGGTGTTGTTATGCTGACGGGCTGCCCCACCAGTGCATTTAATGTGGTAGCTGCCGTACCCATTGAGATATTCGATATCTCTCCAATCGCATCCTTTTCTACATCTGACAGGATGTCTCCCTTATTCATATCCAAAGGCGAAGGCGCCGCACTATCTCCTGCTGGCGCTGCTCCTGAATCTGCAGTATCATCCATAACGCCGTTCAGCAAAGCATTTATTTCTTCCTGCGATAACATTCCGTCCATTGGTTTTACTCCTCTCTAATTATTGATGTGACACGAACCGCATATTTGTCTGATGCTGTTCCAGGGAGTGCCTTAAACTTCCGTATCTTTCCGACATATACATCCAATTCCTCGTCAATTTTCGTACCTACTTTTATTATATCACCTTTTTGCAGATTTACAAAGTCATTTACAGAAATTGAACTTTTTCCCAGTAATACGCTTAATGGGACCTCCGCTTTCTCAAGCATATCTTCCATTGCCGCCGCATATCCCTCATCATGCTCTATCAGAGACGCGAACCAGTACTTTGTGTTCAGCTTATCCATAATAGGCTCCAATGTGACATATGGGAGACAGATATTCATAAGCCCCTCCACATCACCAATTCTGATGTTGATGCTTATGATCGCTATGGTTTCACCCGGTGATATAATCTGGGCAAATTGTGTATTTGTCTCGATACGTTCTAATCGGGGATCGATCGCTGCCACATTCTTCCATGGCTCCCTTAAAAGCGAAACGCAGTTTGTGAAAACTCGTTCTATAATCGCCATCTCAATCTCCGAGAAATCCCTGTTCTTGTCAAGAGGAAGCCCGCTTCCTCCCAGCATACGGTCTATCATCGCGTAGCCCAGATTTGGGCCCCACTCAATAATTACATTACCCTTTAGTGGCGCAAAGCTTACCACTCCAAGCAGCACAGGATTTGACAATGCATTGACAAACTCGGAATAGATAACTGACTCTGAGTTAATTACCTCCACCTGTACGCTTTTTCTTAAATAACCAGGAAGATTCGTTGACAGCAGTCTTCCATAATGCTCAAATATATTCACCAGCGTTCGAAGATGATCCTTCGAGAACTTAGTCGGACGCGCAAAATCATACACGATAATCGGTTTCTCTGGGGTATCCTTATAATCCTCCGCGTCATATTCACCTGAGCTTAGGGCACTTAAAAGACTATCTATCTCTTCCTGCGATAATATCTCGCCCACGAATCCTCACCTCTTTTTTCGCTTTATTTTCCACTTACAGCGGAATTGTAAACTCTGTTATCCCTGTACCCTATCATTTACTGGAAGATATAATCGGTAAATGATACATCAACAATAAAATTGGAGTTATTATAAAGCTGTTTTATTGAAGTGAGAACCTCATTCTCCAAAGTAGAAACATTATTCTGTGCTTCCTCAAGAGTATACTCGGCAACAATCTTGTAGATTCGGCTTCTAATCAAGCCCTCCTTCTCAAGCATTGCCTCCTCTTTGCCATATGTATCATAATCCTCATGCTTGCTGTTCATAGAAATTGTGACATTAAATAGCATATAATGAGGCTTTCCATCTACGCCATTCTTGAGATTTCCTTGAATTTTTTCACTCAAATTATATACGGCAAGATTCTCTATTGGAAGATCCTCCACCCCAATTCCGCTTGAGTTGGACAGCTCCAGTTCAATCGCAGAACAGATTGTTGTTATCAGATGATTCGTGTTATTCATTGCTGGAACTATCGCAAATACCAGAACAATCATCAGCACCATATTAGCCACTGAGACGGCCAATGTTATAATATTGATTAAGCTCTTCTTCATCTTCTTCTCCTTACTCTAACTCACGGTATATTCGAATCTCAACCCGCCGGTTTAGCGCACGTCCCTCTGCTGTCTCATTTGACGCGATTGGACAATCCTCTCCGCGCCCAGAAGTCTGTATGCTTCCCCTTGGAATATTCTTTTGATCAATTAGATAATCCATCACGGCTCGCGCCCGATAATAGGACAGATCCATATTATCCCGAAACTGGCTGGTCGAGATTGGCACATTATCTGTGTGCCCCACTACTTCTATCAGCTCGTCGGAATAATTGATAAGGATATCTCCTACCTTATCCAGAATATTCCTAGCCTCTTGCTTAAGAGTTGCCCTTCCTGAGTCAAACAGAAGAGCTCCATTCATCTGAAGCTGGACATACTGTGAAGTAAAGTCCACATCAATCCCTGAGGTGATATCCTGATCCTGAAGCAAATCTTCAATCTCTGCCGCCATCGCCTCCGATTGCTCTAAAGCCTCTCGCTCAATCTCTGCTTTTGCGGCCTCCATGGTCTGATCCATATCACCATCATTGTTTAGACCCATACTGCTAAAATATTCACTTAACTCATTTAACTGGCTTACGCCATTTGAGATAAGAATACCATCTCCAATCGCCGTCGCTCCTGCGGGAAATATACTGAAGCTGGACGCAAAGGAGGCGGCAAGCTCTGCAAATTTGTCCGCGTCGACTGTTGACATGGAAAATAACAGCACGAAAAAGCAGAGCAGCAAATTCATCAAATCACTAAAGGTATTCAACCACGGCGCGGGGGGCGGTGGTCCCGCCATCTCTTTCTTCTGTTTTGCCAAGTTTATTCACCTCCTGCTGCCTGCTCTGAGATTCCTTCTCTCTGTGTCGGTGATAAGAAGGATTTCAGCTTCTCCTCAATAACACGTGGGTTTTCTCCTGCCTGTATAGAAAGGATACCCTCTATCATAACCTGCTTCATCTTAACCTCCAGCGCATTGTTCGCCTTCAATTTATTCGAAATAGGTGTACATAACCAGTTTGCAATCAAGGAACCATATAAGGTAGTTAAGAGGGCCGTAGCCATATTTGGTCCTACAGAGCTAATATCATCCAGCTTCTTCAACATGTTTACCAGACCGATCAAGGTACCGATCATACCCCAAGCAGGACCCATCGAACCTAAATTATCCCAAAATCCGATAACCTCCGCATGACGGTCTTCTGTACAAGAAAGCTCTGTCTCCATAATACCACGCACCAGCTCTGGGTCTGTACCATCGACAATCAGGAGGATTCCCTTTTTAATAAACGCATCTTCCATATTATTCGCAGCCTCCTCAAGTGCGAGAAGACCTTCCTTACGTGCCACATTGGAGAGATTGATAATATTTCTGATAATCTCCGCCTCATCAAACTTTACACCCTTGACCGCAAGCAAAAATCCTTTCAGTCCATTGACAAAGGTTGGTATTGTGTTCGATGTAAAAATCTCTGATATGGAACCGCCAAATGTAACGAACACGGAAACCAAATCATAAAAGTTACCAAAGCTGGCAACCCCATCTGGACCGGAAATAATTCCCAGTATCATAAAGACGACGCCCAAGATCAAACCAAGTATTGTAGCTATATCCATTCCTTATCCACCTGCCTGTTTATTTATGTAGAAGTTTACTTCCCTTTCTCTATGTGAAGCGGATTACCCGCTTTTTCTCTTATTCACTGTTCGGCGGCATAGAACACGCCTGCTTATATAATATTACTAAATTTCTGACCTCTTGTCTACTTTCTTTGACAATTATTTTTTTTCCAGAGGAAAATGTTAAAACTGTGTCGGGTGTTTCCTCCACTGTCTCAATTAAATCTGAGTTAATATCTATCTTTTCTCCGCTAAATTTTGTCACCTCAATCATAAAATACCGACTCCTCAATCCCCCTCATTTGGGTAACACCAAAAGGGTGGCAGGTTCTGCCACCCTGACTCTAGCTTATCGTTTTAGATTAATTAATTCTTCCAGCATCGAATCTGATACTGTGATAATTCTTGAGTTCGCTTGGAACCCTCTCTGTGTCGTTATCATTTCAACAAACTCCGTGGACAAATCAACATTGGACATCTCAAGCACTCCGGTTGTAAACTTTCCTCCATCTGCGGTGATATCCTCACCAATTCCATTAAACTTACCAGAGTTCAATGTCTCCGCATACAGGTTTTCACCGATCTTCTCAAGACCTGCCGCATTGGCAAACTTCGCAACCGCTATCTGTCCTAAAATTCTCTGATCACCATTGGTGTAGGAAGCAACAATCTTACCATCGGTCTGCACGCCAAGCCTTGACATCTCTCCGGGAGCCTTTCCTTTACCGACACTCTCACTGTTACCAGTCTTTGTATCCAACGTGGAAGCACTACCATAATTAGTGATAGAGGACATATTCACGTTAATAGGCTTCACTGCTCCTAAGGAATCTGCTGTCTGTGTTCCGACAAACCCACCTGTTATTGCTGAAAAATCAAAGGTTACTTCTTTTACACCTGCCGTCGCTCCTACGCTTATCAATCCTCCCGGCTCTACAGCAGCAACCGTGCCATTTGCCGGAATTGGATCTTCACCTGTATGGAATCTTAATGTTTGTTGCGTAAATCCGGGTATATATGTATATGTACCTGTTGTTGCATCTTTTGTCGCTTCAGCAATCACAGTACCCTCTTTTGTCAAACTCGCCAAATCCATTGTATATTCACATACATCTCCCGTCGCTGGCCGAGTTCCTCTTCTCACATGGAACATAGCTTGAAATTCATATCCCAAGGAATCATAGAATGACATCTGAATCGGAATAAAATCATTGGGCGGATCTTTCTTAAACATATCATCTTCTTCGTTAATATTTCCAAAGAATGTTGACTCTGTTGTCGCCTCTGGCGGTGTTGACATATTCTCAGACGCCATAACATGGAGGGCACCTACTCTCTCCTTCTGAATCTTTCCGTCGGAGTCTGCCTCCCAGCCCATTACTGGGTAGCCTGCTGAATTTACCAGAGTTCCTGCCTCATCCACATTGAAATTACCTGCTTTTGTAAAGTAATTTGTACCACCCTTATTTACAATAAAGAAGGAATCTCCGTTAATCATTAAATCGAACGGATTATCCGTTCTCTGAGAACCACCCTGTCCAGTAATGTTTACGGCAATGGAACCCAAAGCAGAACCAAGACCTATCTGCTTTGCATTCTGTCCACCTGCCCCGGTAGCGGCATTTGGACCACTGGCAGACTGTGATGTCTGATAGAAAATATCGGTAAATGTTACAGAACTTGATTTAAAGCCTACTGTGTTGACATTGGCAATATTATTACCAATAACATCCATCTTTGTCTGATGAACCTTCAATCCGGATACACCGGAAAACAATGAACGCATCATAGTGTAAAGTCCTCCTTAAATAAACCGCTGTAAGCTGTCCCCTCTGTCAGTCGGGGACAAAGAAGCCTCCTTATCGGTCCGGCTGTGTCATTACAGCATATCGTCTTAACGTTTCAGATTAATTAATTCTTCCAGCATCGAATCCGACACGGTAATAATTCTTGAATTTGCCTGAAACCCTCTCTGTGTTGTTATCATTTCCACAAACTCCGTGGACAAATCAACATTGGACATCTCAAGTACCCCAGTAGTAAATTTTCCTCCATCTGCGGTAATATCCTCCCCAATGCCATTGAATTTGCCAGAGTTCAATGTCTCTGCATAGAGATTCTCACCGATCTTTTCAAGACCTGCAGCATTGGCAAATTTCGCCACTGCAATCTGCCCCAAAATTCTCTGATCTCCATTTGTATAAGAAGCTACAATCTTGCCGTCCGTCTGAACCCCAAGCCTTGACATCTCTCCGGGAGCCTTCCCTTTGCCAACGCCCTCACTGTCACCTGTTTTTGTGTCAATGGTAGATGCACTGCCATAATTGGTAAGCTGGGACAAATCCACAGTAATATCCTTCGCCGCTGGTATGGAATTACCAAATAAAATCTGCATCTGCTTTCCATTTACATTTGTTCCTGAGACACTGATAAGTCCTCCCGGCTCTACTGGCGGTGTGCCAGTTGTCGGTTCATCCGTCGTGTTAAAGGTAAGCTCTACAGCAGGAGGAGGATTTCCCACAACACCATCCATCACTTCTCCATCTTGCATAATGCTGTCCAGAGTCATCGTGTACTGCCGTGTTCCCGCTGCTGGCGTAGCTGCACTTCGCGTCACCTTAAATAGAATCTGGTACTCATATCCCAGTGAATCATAGAATGACATCTGTACCGGGATATAATTATTAGGCGGATCCTTTCGAAACATTTCATCTTCATCATAAATATTTCCAAAAAACGTCGACTGTGTTGTCGCCTCTGGCGGTGTCGACATATTTTCGGTTGCCATAACATGAAGCGCACCCACTCTCTCTTTCTGGATCTTTCCATCTGAGTCCGCCTCCCACCCCATCACTGGATAGCCCGCTGAATTTACCAGAGTGCCTGCCTCATCTACATTAAAATTTCCTGCTTTTGTAAAATAATTTGTACCACCTTTGTTCACCACAAAGAAGGAATCTCCGTTAATCATCAAATCAAAAGGATTATCGGTTCTCTGAGAGCCGCCCTGCCCGGTAATATTTACGGCGATGGAACCCAAAGCAGAACCAAGACCTATCTGCTTTGCATTCTGCCCACCTGCCCCAGTAGCAGCATTGGGACCACTCGCTGACTGTGATGTCTGATAGAAAATATCGGCAAATGTTACAGAGCTTGATTTAAACCCTACCGTATTGACATTTGCAATATTATTTCCAATGACATCCATCTTTGTCTGGTGGACCTTTAATCCAGAAACACCAGAAAACAACGAACGCATCATGGTGTTGTGACCTCCTAATTTAGCCGCTGTAAATCTGCCCCCTCTGTCATTCAGGGGCAGTAAGCCTCCTTGTCGGTCCGGCTATGTAATTACAGCTCCGTCAATATTTGTAAAAACTGCTTCGTCACCTTTATCGCCTGCCTTAAGACTCATGGCAGTTACTACAGTATTATTCCTGACATTCACAATAAATGCCAGCTCATCTACCATAACCAGTGACTCTCTCATTCCTTTTTCGCGCGCTTTCCCGGTTCCGTCCTCCAAACGCTTTCTCTGACTCTCAGTGAGGCTGATCTCTCTCTGGGATAAACGGTTATCTGCATGCTTTGAAAATTTCAGTCCTTCTGTCCGTTCCCCTTGCTTCTGTCTCAGGATCTCTTCAAAGGACGCTCCCTGTCCTTTCGGCAAATCCAGCTTCTCTGTCTGAGAGCTTAAGTACTGATTTGCTACCTGCTGAATGGAGGGGAAATTTGGCTGAAGCTCCATATCCATCTCTCCTTATTCTGCTTTTTATTTATTGTCAGCAGCATCGTCTTTCTTATCGTCTTCTTCTTTATCATCGTCAGGCTTTTTATCATCGTCTACCTTATCTGTATCACCTGGCTTATTGCCACCCTGAAGAAGCTGATTTAAATACTCCTCACTCGCCACAGTATCCAGATCATCGATGGAATATAGCTCACCCTTCACTGCCAGATATGCCTTGCCACCCACGAGTGTCACATAATCTACCTTGCCGCCAATCAGCTTATTCTCATTATTGATAATAACCATCTCGCCCACTAAGTTAAGAGCTTGAGAATTAGCCATTGTCGCGCTCATATTCTGCATCTCCTCCAAAGAAGAGAACGTTGCGAGCTGAGAAATCCACTCCGTATCTGAGGTAGGATTTAGCGGGTCCTGATATTTCATCTGTGCTACTAGAAGCTGCAAAAAAGCATCCTTTCCAAGCTCCGATGTTCCCACTGTAGGTTTTGAGGTATTATCTGGTGTAGGTGTCTGAACGACATCCCCCTTATCAATCGGGGCCCACAGGTTAATATCTTCAATTCCACTTGCCATATTATTATCTCCTTTCTGTTTTTTTGGGATTCTTTTGTATTCTATGCAGTTGTGTTAATTTGGTTTCCATTTGCCAACATCATATCACGTATCACAGCATCTCCGGGGGTTAATTCCTCCTCAGCGGCCTGCATTACATCAAAGCGGAAACGCCTCTTCTGACCGCCCTCCTGATGATTCTGCTCTGGGTCCTTCTGACTGTCCAGATTGCGCTCAAACTCGTGGCTGGCAACCGTTACCTCCACTGCCTCTACCTTAATCCCTTGGTTGTTAAAGCTCTCCCTAAGCGCGACAAGCTGGCTCTCTAATGCTTCCTTGACAGCTTCATTCTCTGTCACAATCTGCGCTGTCACCACACCATTCTTCGCCGCAACTTGAAGATTGATCTTTCCTAAATGCTCTGGATTCAACTGCATCTCAAAGGATGTTGTATCCTCATTCATCACTACACGGATGCGCTCGACAAGCTGTGTTACCACAGACTGTGCCTCTGTCTCAGGAAGAACCTCCTCCACAGCATTTGTCACCTGTGTCAACACAGGATTTTCCATCTGCCCAAGGTCCTGTCTTAGCAAGCTTTCTCCTTTTCCAGAATCTGTCTCCTGTTTCTCTGACTGTGTGTTCTCCACATTCTCAGGTTTTGTAACCTCCACCTTGATCTCAGGAGCTTTCTCTGTTCTTGATGCCACTTCTTCCTTCGGAGTATCAACCTTTCCCTCTTGCATATTGGGAAGTACCTCCTCTAAATCCGAAGCCTCTGGTAGCTTTTTAAGAATTTCTTCTACCTCTTTGTCGGTAAGCTTAAGCTCTGAAAATGTTTCATCCTTCCATCCAGCTATCTCCTGCTTTAGAGTCTTAAGGGTGTCCATAAGCTCTGGCTGAAACAAAAGATCCATCGGGGACTCTGCGCCTGTCAACTTTATCGCAAGCTGATCAAACAAGTTAGGATCTAACAGATCCATATCGGTAAGCCCCATATCCATCATAAGTACTGAGAGATCCTCCTCACTGATCTGGAATGTGCTAAGCAGCAATTCTTTGATGTTAGCAATTAGTGCGCCCACTTCCTCTGCCACTTTCTCTGGGTCTATCTCAGTAGCAGATAATTTTTCCTGAGCTTTCGAATTTGCCGCAGAAAGCTTTTCCTTCACTGTCGTCTTGGCATCCTGTTTTACAGACGTATCCTTCTGTTCTGGCTGTCTCTGCACCTCTGGCTGCTCTGAAGTCTTTGCATCCTTTGTGTTTGTGCTCTGCATTACCTTACTAAAGTCTGACTTGTTGTCTGTCTTTGTAGGAGCTGGAACTTGAAAATCAAGAAAACCTGCTTTTTCTGTGGTATTGTTCTGAACCAATGCCATACTGCTCTCTCCTCCTTTCTTTTTTTATATTATCTATCTTAAGGCGCCAAAAGCAATGTAAGCTTAGCGGCAAATGTCGCATCGCTCTGTGCTAGGGCGCTCAGGACAGCTCCACGCTTCCTCGAATCCATATTATTCAATATCATCACGACTGTGTCCAGATCTCCTGTCATCTCCTGAAAGATCTTTGCCACATCTTCTGCATCCATTGAACTATAGACAGCAGCATATTCCTGCCTGCTCTCATCAAGCTGTTTTTGTTCCAAAACCTGCCTGTATATTAACTCAGCCGTAGCTGCATCCATATTCTCATACCACTGTTGGAAAGAATCCATCATCTCACTGCCATTTCCAAGAACAACATCCTGATAATACTGCTCTTTCTCATTCTGAAATGCCTTCTGATCTTCTTCAAAAACCTTAAGCCTCTCTATCTGGCTATTCAGCTCACCGATCGTCTCCAGATTGGCATTCCCCGTCTCCTCATACATGGCAAGCTTTGCTTCCAGCTCTTTAATATATGCATCTGCCTCCGCCAAATTGGTGTAGGCATGATTACTTTCATCAATAATCTCGTCGTCGGAGGCTGGTGGAAGTATCATATTTATTCCCGGAACATCCTTTAACATAGGGCGCAACACCTTGCTTCCAAATCCACCGACATCCAGCTTAATCAATACACAGAATACCGCCAGCCAGATCAGGATGGTAAGCAGTGTAAAGATGACTGTCGCTACTCTGCCTTCGGACTCTTCCCCATTTTCATTTAATTGCTTTTCTTTCTTTTCTTTCTTATCCTTCTTTGCCATAGTCCTCTATCCTACTCCTGCCTGTTATTAAACCGGTAGCTGACCAGCTCGTCGGTTTCCTTTTTCTCTTCTCCTGCCATTTCAAGAAGATAATTCTCAAATGCCTTATCCTTCAGTGTCTCGTGCGTCTTGCGATCAACCATAAGCTCCCGCAGCCGCTCTGAGGCTGCTTCCATCTCATGCTCCGCGCGCTGAAGGACACGATTCTGTTTCTTAATGGCGTCCTCCTTCGCCTCAATTCCTACTTTTACTGACTGAATCTCTCGAAAATCCAGAGTGCCAAGCATCAGCTTCTGAAGTCCCTCCTCATAGAAGAGCCGCTCATCCTTAAGCAGATCGAGCCGTTCCTGCTCCTCCTCCACTCGGATCTTTGCCGCGGCAAACACTCCCTTTGCCTGATCCTCCAGACGATATTTTAAATCTAAAATTCCCTGCATACTATACCGGAATTTCAGCATGGACATGCCTCCAATTTATCTTCCAAGTTATTGTTCAAATATTTCCTTCAACGAGACAAGCATCTCCTCAAATGTCACCTTTTCATCCACATCCTGCATTAAAAATGCATTGACCTCGTCAATCTTTTCTATTGCATAATCTATATTTTTATTACTTCCCGACTTATAAGCACCGATATTAATCAGATCCTCCGCATCGGCATAGGTAGCCATAACATTCTTCATTCTGCCTGCAAGCTTCTTGTGCTCTGACTCTGCTATCTGGCTCATACATCTCGATATGCTCTGCATCACGTCAATCGCCGGATAATGGTTCTTATGTGCCAGCTTTCTGGAAAGCATAATATGCCCATCCAGAATACTTCTGGCTGTGTCTGTAATAGGCTCATTAAAGTCATCACCGTCTACTAAAACGGTGTATAATCCAGTGATAGAACCCTTCCCTGAGTTTCCTGCGCGCTCCAGAAGCTTTGGCATCTCCGAGTACACGCTTGGCGGATATCCTCTTGACACTGGCGGCTCACCAGAAGCAAGCCCTATCTCTCTCTGTGCCATGGAAAAACGCGTCAGAGAATCCATCATCAAAAGTACATCTTTTCCCTGATCCCTAAAATATTCTGCAAGCGCTGTCGCAGTTTTCGCCGCCTTTTTACGTATAAGCGCCGGCTTATCAGATGTCGCCACAACAACAATGCTCCGCGCCATTCCTTCTGTGCCCAAGTCTCTCTCTATAAACTCTCGCACCTCACGGCCGCGCTCTCCTATCAGTGCAATCACATTGATGTCCGCGCGCGTATTCCTCGCAAACATTCCCATCAATGTGCTCTTCCCCACACCACTTCCCGCGAAAATTCCAATTCTCTGTCCTTTTCCCACCGTCATCAAGCCATCTACCGCCTTCACTCCAAGCGGCAATATGCTGTTGATAATCTCTCTCTTCATTGGGTCCGGCGGATCTGCCTCCGCACTATAATACTGCTCCACTGGAATTTCCTCGCCATCCAGGAGATTGCCAAGCCCATCAAGGACCTGACCTAACATCTGATTCCCCACCGGAACCTTAAGTGGCGCACCAGTATTCTCGACAATAGCACCCGGCCCAATCCCCTCCACATTTCCATATGGCATCAGGAGAACCATCTTGTCGCGAAAGCCAACCACCTCTGCATATACTGTCTGCTCCCGATTCTCACTTGACGTAATCAGGCACAGATCATTAAGACTTGCACTTGGCCCAAGTGATTCAATGGTCAACCCTACAAGCTTTACCACTCTTCCCAGCTTTCTAATATAGCTTTTATTCTCCAGATTTTTATACTTCTGTACATTTATACTCATGGAAAATCACTCCTACTGCATTGCCAGCGCCTTAATATCCGCCATAAGGCCGTGTAGCTGGGTATCCAAGCCACAGTCAAAAACTCCTCCATCTGTCTCTATCATGCACTGTCCCTCTGAGAGAGTGGCATCTCTAATTATTTCAAGCTCCATGCTCTGCGGAACAACAAAAAATAATGTCCCCTTCTGCTCCAGCACAGCCGGGTAATCCTCTTTTGATACATGTATTAAAAATTGCTTGCTTCCCTCCGCCTGCTCTAATGCATTGCGGATCAAATGTAGAATAATATCTTTCTTTTCTATTAAAGATGCCGAGGTAACATGAGATACCACTTCCACTATCACGTCCACCAGCTCTTGTTCCATCTGGTTATACCGCTCTGTGTATTCTGCCTCTCTTCTTGCCCTCTCATCCTCAAGCTGCTGTCTCTCCTTCTCAAGCTCCGCCTGCGCTGCGAGAGAACCCTCCTGATCCCCTTGTTGGTACCCC
>CAMUFS010000004.1 GCA_947088195.1 uncultured Clostridia bacterium | reverse complement strand
TAGAGCACCTGACTCTTAATCAGGGTGTCCAGGGTTCGAGCCCCTGGAGGCGCACGTAGAAAAACTGTTTTTGAGGACATAAGAGCCTTGGGGACGGTTTTTTTTTGCGTTCTCTTGTCTTTTGTTCTTCATAATATTGACATTTTCTGTTTCATATGTTATTCATATGTATAGGACCAATGACACACTCTAAATTGGAGGACTACACATGAAAGATACAGGCGTAATCAGAAAAGTTGATGAGCTGGGACGTTTTACCCTTCCCATGGAGCTTAGGCGTAACTTACACATTGAAGTGGGAGACCCTTTGGAGGTTTTTGTTGATGAGGATACCATTATATTGAAAAAATATGTGGCAAGTGACATCTTTACCGGCTCGACGGAAGATCTAATTGAATTTGAAGGAAAAAAAATTTCAAGACAGACGGTTGCAAAGCTTGCTCATCTTGCAGGCTATCAACTAACAGAAAAGACAGAGACTCCATAGGCACAAAGAATGGGAGCCAAGCGTGACACAATATCTATGCTTTATAGCTCCCGTTTATTTTAATAAAGCTTGGTAGATCTCTCTTTTGCTGATACCTCTGTCCTTAGCGGCGAGCTTCATCGCTTCTTTACGTTCCCAACCCTGAGCCTCATAATAAGCCACATGCTGCATAACAGACATTTTCTGCCAGCTCTGCTGTTGTTCCTTCTGAAGCTCTTCTTTATTCCTTCCTTCTATCACTAATACATATTCCCCGCGCGGCTCTTCTTTTTTATAACAATCCAGCGCCTCTGTAAATGTAGTCTGCCATGCCTCCTCATATTTTTTGGTCAATTCCCTGCATAAAGCAACTTTGCGCTCTCCCAGTGTCTCTCTAAGCTCTTCTATTGTCTTGACCAGATGATGAGGTGCTTCATATAACACAATCGTTCTTGTCTCCTCCTTCAGCTCCTGAAGTATTCTCTGTCGCTCTTTTTTATCTGAAGGAAGAAATGCTTCAAAGGCAAAGCGCCGTGTAGAAAGTCCAGAAAATGTAAGCGCTGTAATACACGCTGCTGGCCCCGGCAGCGATGTCACCTCCACACCAGCCTCATAGCACTGGCGCACCAATTCCTCACCGGGATCGGAAATTGCAGGAGTGCCAGCATCCGTTATTAACGCAATAGATTTTCCCGCCAAAAGCTGATCTACCAGATAATGTGCTTTTTCTATTTTATTGTGCTCATGATAGCTAGTCATAGGAGTCTTAATTTCATAATGATTCAATAATTTAATGCTATGTCTGGTATCCTCTGCCGCTATCAGATCCACTTCTCTCAGCGTGCGCAGCACTCGAAGGGTAATATCTTCCAGATTTCCTATTGGCGTCGCACACAAATACAATTTTCCTGCCATTTCAGTCCTCATTTCTACATTCTTCCATATGAGCATTATTATTTTTATAGATAGCTTATGTATCAATAACCATAAATCTCATATATTTCATCCGAATATACGCCCGGCTCTTTGTAGACTATCACAGGCTTCTCTAATTTCATCAAAGGCTTGCCGCCTCTCACTGCCTCCAAAAGAACCATAGTCGCCTCTTTGTCTATAGTTGGATACACAGGCTTTAAGCGTTTCACCTCAAGCTTGTGAGCGGACAGCATCGTAATGATCTCTATCAGACGCCTTGGACGGTGAACCATATAAAAGCGCCCGCCAGGACGCAGCATAAGAGCCGCCTCACGCACCACATCCTCCAAGCTACATAATAATTCATGCCTTGCAATCGCTTTGGGAAGATGCGGATTTTTAAGCCCATGATTTTCATTCATATATGGCGGATTGGATGTGATCACATCAAAAACAGATTTTCCAAAAAGGGAGGACGCACTTTTTATATCGCCCTCCACAATCTCTATTTTCTCTTCCAAATGATTGAGAGCCACACTGCGCCTCGCCATATCCACACACTGCGGCTGGATCTCAAGCCCGGTAAAATGCCGCCCTTCTGTCTTTGCTTCCAGAAGAATAGGAATAATTCCTGTGCCAGTTCCCATATCCAACACATTTTCTCCTCTTCTCACCACGGCATAGCCGGACAGAAGCACAGCATCCATACCAAAACAAAAACCATCTTCATTCTGTATAATCTGATATCCATTTCTTTGGAGCTCGTCAATTCGCTCCTTTTCTTTCAGCTTAATTGTCATTCAGCTTTGAATTTCCTTCCTTGCGCTCCAAAAGCTCTAAAGCCTTAAGCTCTGCATCTGCAATATTTATCTTTTCCTTCTTGCGCTTCGGCTTGAATTTTAATTGATCTACAGGATACTCACGCACTTCCTTTTCGTCATTCACCGTGACGATCACCTTCACAAGCTGGCGAAGCACACTCACGCTTTGTACTTCCCCTTTTAAATTATCATCTGTCGTCACAAAATCTCCTACACTTGGAAGTCTGCTGTTTAAAAACTCATACGTTTCCTCCTCATTTTTTAAACAGCACATCAGTCTGCCGCACACGCCAGATATTTTCGTCGGATTCAGCGACAGATTCTGTTCCTTCGCCATCTTAATGGATACTGGGATAAATTCAGGCAGATAGCTGTGACAGCATAATGTTCTTCCACATATACCAATTCCTCCCAGAATCTTTGTCTCATCCCTCACACCAATCTGGCGAAGCTCTATGCGCGTCTTAAATACAGATGCCAAATCCTTGACCAGCTCACGAAAGTCAATTCGTCCATCCGCTGTAAAATAAAATAGCACCTTATTGTTATCAAAGGTGTATTCTGCATCAATCAGCTTCATCTCAAGCTGATGTTTTTTGATCTTTTCCAGACAAATATCAAAGGCTGCCTTTTCTTTCTCTTTATTCTTGCTCTCCACCTCATCATCTTCCGGTGTGGCAATGCGAATCACGGCCTTTAAGGGCTGTACTACCTTTGATTCTTCCACCTCGCGCGGACCAAGGACCACCGTCCCATACTCAATGCCGCGAGCAGTCTCCACAATCACATGGCTTCCTGTATCTATCTCAAGCTCCAGCGGATCAAAGAAATAAATCTTTCCCGCTGCGCGAAATCTCACTCCAATAACAGTAATCATCTTAATTCTCCTTTATAGTTAGAAGCAAAAGCTCCATGGTAAGCTCAAAGCTTACATTTGCCCGAAGTCTTGCCCTTGCTCTATCTATCGCCATAATAATCTCCTCAAGCCCCTCATAAGAGCTTCTCGCTGCACAGCTAGAGATGTCAGCAAGCTCTTCTTTTAGTACCATATTGTTTGCATCCTTCGTCACCTTAAACAAAAGTACATCCCGAAACCAAAGAAGCATTAGATCCAGATAATCATTGATATTTTCTTTATAATCACCGAGCTCCCCCACCATCTCATAGATCTTAGATTCCTGCATATCTGCAATGCTCTTAAGAAGCTGAAACACATGCTGCCTCATATTTTCAAAGCTTTCCTTGGAGGCATATCGCACAGCTTTTCCGACATTTCCCTGCGCAAATGCGGCACAAAGTCTTGCTTTATAATCTGGTACCTGAATCTGTTCCATAAGATACCGTGCCACTGCCTCATTTGTGGCGGGCTTTAATTGTAGTACCACACACCGGGAGAGAATAGTTGGCAAAAATCCTTCTGCATTTGTTGTCAGAAACATCACTATGCCATATTCCGGCGGCTCCTCTATTGTTTTAAGAAGCGCATTCTGTGCCTGAACCGTCAGTTTTTCTGCCTCATCTATAATATATATCTTATAAGGACTGTGGTATGGCTTGATCTGCATGTCTCCTACCACCTGCGCCCGCACATCCTCAACGCCAATACTTCCCGGCTTTTCATGTGCCACCCATATAATATCTGGCTGGTTAAAATTCTCTGCCTGTTTACAGAAGGTACATTCCCCGCAGGGAGATATTCCCTTTTTTTCACATTGTAATGTCATGGAGAACAGATGCGCCAGCAGTCTCTTGCCAGCACCATCCTCTCCACTTAGAACATACGCATGAGAAATCTTATTTAAGCGCACTGCATTTTGAAAATGTTCTATAATCCTTTCATGTCCTACCACATTGTTAAATGATGTCATTTTTTCCTCTTCTTTTGCCTAATCTACAGGAATATATCCATCAGAAGTCCTCTGATCTCATCGACGCTGTTCAAAATTGCGAGAGAATCCTTCTCCTCCGCAATTAACTGTTGTGCCAGCTCATCCAGATTCTGGTCAATCAGCCGGATAATACCATATACCCTGTGGCGTCCTCTTCTGTCAAGAAAATTTTCCCTAGAAAAGCCGTGCGAACGGTTTACAATTTCATTTAAAAAGGTCTTAATTAGATCTCTGTACTTGCGCATATCTCGGATATCCATATGCTTCTTAATGCGATCACCCGAAATCACTATATCTGACATCAACCCGCTTAAGCGTTCTTGAAGCTGCTGTTCCGAGATCTTGCTGACTAAAGTAAAACGGAAGGCCTCATCCTTCGCCGCAGCCTGAGCCTGCTGCTCTGGCTGATTCACCGCCTGCAAATCACTTATCTTAATATCCATACCGCACGCTCCCCCTCTCTGTTATCCTGCCAGAAAATTATAACACATAATCGAAGAAAAAAAAAGCCCTTACCAATGTCACATCAGATCTCTTGTCTCCGCCATATATAAGGAGAGTAACACAAACACCAGTGATGACAACAACAAAATCCCATACATCACCACATTGCCTGCCAGAGAAAATTCTCCTATATTACCCTGTGTCACAAAAATCAATATAACAGAAGCGATAATGGTAGCCTTCGAGGAACGCATCTTCAAACCAATATAGAGAGCAATAAAGCTAATGCTTACCATAACTGCGGAACTGACAATAAGATGCGTATAAAATGATACACTTTTTAAATTAAAATCTAGCTGAAAAACTGGTTGAATATATCTGCTTCCTATCCGTATACAAAAGTACAAAAATAACTTTGTGAGAGCAAGTGCCGTAAAGCTGAAGCTCCACGCGGCAAGCATCTGGGCAAGCAGGATTTTCTGGCGCTTGATTGGGTAGGAAAACATTAAGCTCATCGTCTTGTTCTTATATGCACTCACAATAAAGGAGGCAAGCATCACACCAGAAAAACATATATATGACATATTGGACAACAGCTCAACGAAAGGACTGACAATGTCATAGCCAGAAGGCGCATCCAACATCCCCGTATCTGGATCAAGAGCCATATCAGAGAATACCAGCCCTAAAACAAGCAGACAAAGTACAGCAGTAAGAATCATCGCTCTGATGATATATTTATTTATGTTATTTTTCTTCCATTCAAGTTTTATTAATTTTAACATTATTTCACTGCCTCCTCTGTTATTTTTAAAAAATGATCTTCTAGTGTCTCTGATTTTTTGATAATAGAATTTACCGGTTCATCGTTCAGTGCAAGCATCCTTGCTATCTCGTGAGTGGAAATGCGAAGCTCGTAGATGCGAATCGTTTGTTCATCCATAATTTTAAAGTTACTTATATTTAGCTTATCTGATAAAAGATAGGCCGCTTTCTTGGTATGTGCCACAGAGAGTTCAATATAAGCTGTGTTTATGTCTGATAATTCTTTTATAGAAATCTCTTCTTTTAAAGTTCCATGACTAAGTACCCCTATGGTGTCCGCAATCGACTCAATCTCGGAGAGGATATGACTGGATATTATTATGGTTATATCATGCTTGCTGCTAAGATTGTGAAAAAGATCTCTAATTTGCTTCATCCCGGCTGGATCAAGCCCATTGGCAGGCTCATCCAATATCAACAGCTCCGGCCTGCACAAAATAGCACGGGCAATGCCAAGTCTCTGTCTCATACCAAGAGAATATGTTTTCACAGGTTTATTTGCCGCTGTGACAAGATCCAGCATCTCTAATACCTCCTCAACCGCACCTTGTTTATAATAACCCATATATTCGCAATGCAGCTTAAGATTCTCCTTACCGCTCATATGCCCGAAAAATATGGGAAATTCTATAATGCTTCCCATGCGTTTAAGAACCTCATAGGAAGAAGGTGTCAATGTTTCTCCAAAGATCTCGATACTGCCGGAGGAGGGCTTCCACAGATTTGTGATCATCTTCATCAATGTGGTTTTTCCAGCTCCATTTGGTCCAAGAAGGCCATATATCTCTCCTTTGCGCACATGAATAGAAACATCTGAAACAAGGTTTTTGCCATCCATCGTTTTTGTTAAATGATTTGTTTGAAGTATATAAGACATCATAATGTGCTCCTTTCTGAAGTTATTACTATTGTAACAGAATCATTTTTCAAAACTCTTGATGGATTCTTACGAATTTCTTTCGCGGACAATAGGAAGTGTCAAAGTAAATGTGGTCTGTATCTGCGGATCGCTGCATACCAAGACATCCCCTCCCATTGTAAGCGCCAGACTTTTTGCGATGGTAAGTCCCAGCCCATTCCCTTGTATCTTTCGGCTACGGGAATCCTCCATGGTATACAATCTCTCAAAAATATGAGAGATAGCCTCTTTCTCAATTCCTTTTCCCTTGTCTGTAACATCAACTACAGCCATGCTATCTGCTTCCTTTCTCAAAGTAATACCCAGATATTGTCCGGCAGCACCATAGCGGATGGCATTGGAGATCAGGTTATTTAATATGCGGGATATTGCCTGTTCATCTCCCTCCACCAATATCGTGCTCTCAGGAATGGCAATCACAACCTCAAAATCTTGTTGTCTCAGAATATCATAAAAATCAAGTATTGTTCTCCGACACAATTCATTTAAACTTACCAGCTTCACCTCCATCTTCATATCCCCCGCCTCTAACTTGGCGAGAGTAAAAAATTCACTGATAAGCTCCATCACTTGGTTTGCTTTTTTCTCAATTTTCTTTAAAATCTCATCCTCAGGATTGTTTATGCGAAGCATTTCCAGATAGCCCAGAATCACAGTGAGAGGTGTCTTAATATCATGAGAGATATTAGAGAGCATACGCTTCGAGGCTGATTCTGTCTCTTTAAAATCCGCCTTTTGCTTTAACCTATCAAGAAGAAGCTGATTAACCGCAGAGATAAGCTCCTGCAAAACCTCCTGATCGGTAAAAACCTTAATTAACTCCGCACTATCTTCTGCTAGAATAGAAGAAAGCTTTCTGCTTATTTGATTAATCTTTCTTTTTAATGTTTTTTCAATAATCAGTTTCTGGTACACAATAATACATAGAAGGATAAAAATAACAATAAATAAAATAAGAATCATTGTCTGCTGGTTCATTGTATCTCCCCTAACTTATAACCAATTCCCCAAACTGTGACAACATAGAGTGGATTGCGAGGATCATCCTCAATTTTGCTGCGCAGCCTGCTGATATGGACATTAACTGCATTCTCATCACCGAGATAACTATCTTTCCATACAAGCGAATAAAGCTGTTCCTTGGTATAAACTTTATTTGGATTCTGCATAAGTAATCTTAAGATCTCAAATTCTTTTATGGTAAGCTCAATCGGTTTGCCATCTTTTGTAAGTGTATAATTATTGCTATTCATAATTAAGCCACCTTTTTTGAGCAATGCTTCCGGCTCTTGGTTTTTGGCGGCATATTGTGTATTTCTGCGAATGTTCGCCTTAATTCTTGCCAAAACCTCTGTGACAGAAAAAGGCTTTGTGATATAATCGTCAGCGCCAAGACCAAGCCCCAAGGCTTTGTCAGAATCGGTATCCTTTGCAGAAAGAATAATAATAGGCACTGTGCTGCTCTCACGAATCTTTTTCATAACATTCATTCCACTGATTTTAGGTATCATCAGATCAAGCAGTACCAGACTATACTCTTCCTCATAAAATTTGCGGCACGCCATCTCACCGTCAGAGGCCGTGATTATCTCATAATTTTCTGTTGACAAAAATGTTTTTAGCATTGTACTAATCTCTGGATCATCCTCTACAAGCAAAATTTTCATAACTTCTAATAAATACTCCCTTCTCTGATAAAATAAACCATACTGGCTGACAATTACGTTTTTCTTATCATAACAAATTTTTATATGGAAGGCAATCCTTTGAGAACATTGATGGAAGGTGACACAATCAGGGGAATACCTTTTAAGAACAAAAATTCGAGCAGCGATAGAATTTCTCGATCCGCTTTATCCGTATGGAAGAGCAGGAAAAACAATTATCAATGAACTTGGACAAGAAACCTTTGAGAGGACATTCCTTCTATAGAAGATTTTTAAGTGTATTTTTTCAAAAAAAGTCCACATAATCAAACTATTTCTATTCGTTATTATCTGGCTCTCTTTTATTGAAAAATATAACAGCGAATAAAAATAGTTCGGCTATGTGGATCTCTTTCAAGCTCCAAGCTATTTTACATATTTTTCTAATGTTTTTTGTACTGCACCCGGACCAGCGATCATTTCTCTGAAATAATCACATACCATATCTGCCATACCTACTTGACACAAATCTACTCCAAATATCTCCTTTTTCTCAAGCAATGATTTTAGTTTGCTTATATACTCTTCCCCATCCATGCCAAGCTCACAATCCGCAACATAGGGACATACGGTATCCAGCATAGGATCGGGACTTAAAGAAAAGGTATTGCCATTATCATCCACCGCCATTAGATAACGGAGCCATCCCGCAAACACAAGTGGTATCATTTTCAGATCTTTTATATTTAACTCTTTAGAAGCCTGATAAGCCTTAATTGTCTCTCCAAAACGTATGGCAAGCTTCTGGGAGGTATCTGTTGCAATTCTCTGAGGGGTGTCTGGCATAAATGGATTCGGAATACGAATCTGTAGTACCACATCAATAAATTCCTTTGGTTCTAGCACACCCGGATGAATTACCACAGGCAGACCTTCTATATAGCCAATTCTCTCAACCAATTTTCTTAAAGTGTCATTTTTCATCTCCTCTGAAATTTTCTTATATCCCAAAAGACATCCAAAAATGGCAAGTGCTGTGTGAAGCGGATTTAAGCAGGTGCAAACCTTCATTTTTTCAACCTTATCGACAGTCTCACGATCTGTAAACATCACACCTGCCTGTTCTAATGATGGCCGCCCATTAGGAAAAGCATCCTCAATTACAAGATATTCACACTCCTCCGCATTGACAAATGGAGCGATATATGTGTTTTTTGAGGTAATAATGGCTTCGGCGTCTTCCATTTGATCCCTTTTTAAAAGTTCTTCCATAGAAGCATCTGGTCGCGGTGTTATCTTATCTATCATAGTCCAAGGGAAAGAAACCTTTTCTTTATTTTCTATATAAGAGAGAAAGCCTTCTTCCACCTTTTGGTTCTTTACCCATTGTTCTGCAAAGGTAAAAATCGACGCAAATAATTTATCCCCATTATGAGAGCAGTTGTCCATACTGACCATGGCAATCGGTTTTTCTCCATCTTTATAGCGGGCATACAAAAGGGAAGCAACCTTTCCTATATAACTGGAAGGCTGTCCCGGTCCTTCCAAAAAATCTGCTTTTACTGACGGTAAAAACTCGCCTGTTCCATCGACAAGGCAATACCCTTTTTCTGTGATGGTAAAGGAAACCATCTGAAGAGAGGATTTACAAAAAATATCCAGCAAGCGTTGATATTCTTTTTTATTCTTCGCGTCCAAAATGCAAGACTCAACAACACTTCCAATCACTGTTTTTTCTGTTGTTCCGTTCGCTTTTAATGTCACAAGAACAGAATACTCATCATGAGGCCGGTTCATCTTCTCTATAATCTCATAATCAAAGCCTTCCGCCACAATAAGCCCGCGATCGATTATGCCTGCATTTAATAATTTTTGCACAACATTAGCTTGAAATGCACGAAAAATATTTCCTGCCCCAAAGTGAAGCCAAAAAGGATTTTCCTTTGTGGCGATAGCCACTGTCTCCCGATCAAACTGAGGAAGCAAAAACCCGGCAGCCTCCCACTGTTCTCTGTTCTTTAAGCTTTCTTTCTCTAACCTCATTCTTGCACACCTTCCTTCTTATTGGACTTGCAGATTGCCTCCCAAAGACCATTGAGATAAGTAGCTCCAAGTGCTCTGTCATATAAGCCATATCCCGGCATGGCAACCTCGTCCCATATCATGCGCCCATGATCAGGGCGAATGGGACCCTCAAAGCCAATATCATACAGCGCTTTCATAATTTCATACATATCAAAGGTTCCATCGCTGGAAAGGTGTGCTGCCTCTTCAAAGTTATTTGGCGTGATAAATTTTAAATTGCGCACATGTGCAAAGTGTATTCTTCCTTTTAATGAGCGAATCATATCAGGAAGATCATTTTTTAGATTCGTCCCATAAGAACCAGAACAAAACGTAACACCATTATGTGGATTATCAACCATATGCATCATACGCAGAATATTTTCCTTGTTGATAATAATGCGCGGAAGCCCAAATACACTCCATGCTGGATCATCTGGGTGAATTGCCATATTAATATGATAGGCATCGCAGACGGGCATTATCTTTTCAAGAAAATATTTTAGATTATCAAATAATTTCTCCTCGTCAATATCCTTGTACATATCAAACAGCTCTTTTACATGAGCCATGCGTTCTGGCTCCCACCCCGGCATAACGGTTCCATTCATATCACCAGCAATGGTCTCAAACATTTTCTCTGGATCAATGGCATCAACGGCGTCCTGCGTATATGCGAGCACCGTAGAACCATCTGGTCTTACACGGGCAAGCTCTGTGCGCGTCCAGTCAAAGACTGGCATAAAGTTATAACATACCAGATGAATATCCTCCTGACCAAGATTCTTCAATGTCTGAATATAATTCTCTATGTAAATCTCACGCTCAGGAGAACCTGTCTTAATGGCGTCATGAACATTTACACTCTCAATTCCAGAAAGTCGGAGTCCCGATGCCTCTATCTCATCTTTTAATGCTCGGATGCGCTCCCGGCTCCACACCTCTCCCGGAGCAGTATCATAAAGCGTTGATATAACACCTGTAACCCCCGGAATCTGTCGGATCTGTCTAAGTGTCACCGTATCATAATTAGAACCATACCACCGCAATGTCATTTCCATCCTTTTCACCTATCCCTTTCCTAAATAAAATTCTAATAAACTATTTTTTTTGTATAAATATTCTATTTATATTGTTCTATATGGTTCTATTATAAGTATTCTTAATCAGGAAGCAAATGGGCATAATTGTTATTTATATTGCAAAACTTGCGGTTTTATGGTAAAGTGTGCTTGTCAATTATTTAGAAATCAAAGGAAGCTTAAAAATGAAAAAACATCTGCAAACTGCTTTTCATACACGTCAATATATGCTGTCAAAGGATTTTGAACTTTATTATTATAATGATCTTCATGACGATCGGTTAAATTATAAAGTGAAAAGTCATACCCATAATTATTATGAGTTTTATTTTTTTTTGGAAGGTGATGTTTCCATTCGAATTGATGGCATTGAATATCCTTTAAAAACAGGCAATATGATTCTAATTCCGCCCATGATACCCCATCAGGCGATGATACATAATGCAAGCATCCCATATCGTCGCTTTGTTTTCTGGATCAGTGAGGATTTTTTTCGTCAGCTTCAAAAAGAATCAGAGGACTATATTTATGTGATACATCAGGTGCAGAAAAAGAAAACTTATATTTATTCTTATGATAGAATCATCTTTCATGAACTACAATCTAAAATATTTCAACTATTGGAGGAGATTCATTCCAGCCGCTTTGGAAAAAATATTCAGATCTCTCTTTTTGTTCATGAATTGCTCCTCTATATCAATCGGACCATTTATGAAAAAGATCACCCTGAGATTTATAAGGAGACGCAGAATTTATATCAGAATCTCCTACACTATATAGAATCTCATCTTGAGGAAGAACTCTCACTGGATAAGCTGGCACATGAATTTTATATCAGCAAATATTATATTGCACATCTATTTAAAGAAACGCTTGGACTTTCTGTGCATCAATTTATTACAAAAAAAAGACTCCTTATGTGCCGAGATGCTATAGCGAGTCGTCAAAAGATTGGCGAAATATACTTGATGTATGGATTTAAGGACTATTCCAGCTTCTTTCGTGCGTTTAAAAAAGAATTTGGCATGTCACCCAAAGAATACAAGGAGCAGCTACAGACAAAATACGCAGCAACTGCTCCCTGTCCACCACCATCTTATTAAACAAATTCGTTTTATCTTTTTCTATCCATTATTTTACAATACACCACTGCCACTAAGGTACTAAACGCTGTAGCTACAATGGCAGGAGCTATAATGCCCGCCGGATTCACGCTACCATACTGTTGTCGGTAAGCAATCATATTCACCGGAATAAGCTGCAATGATGAAATATTCAGTATCAAAAACGTACACATCTCATTACTAGCAATACGCTCCTTCTTCCCTTTCTTACCTTCCGGCAAATATCCTAAATTCCCTCTCTCCTCTTCCAGCTTTGCCAATTCCTCCATGGCTTTTAAGCCTGCTGGCGTTGCGGCCCAGCCTAGACCAAGGATGTTAGCTAGTTTGCCATTAGGACTAATAATTCTATTCTGTCTCCCTCATATAGCTCAATCCTATGGAGCCACGCTTCTGTGCAATTTTCATTTAACAATAGATTTCTATAATATTCTAATACCTTAATGAGTCCATCTAATTCCTGTGCCTTTACGCGAAATCTTGAACCACAGCTTTCTCCCATCCGACAGCTAAAGTAAAAAAAGGGAGCTTTTCCGCCCAATCTGGCAGAATAGCCACAATATCCACATTTTATCTTCCCTGCAAGGGGATAAGCAGGAGATTTTTTCTTATAACCTCCTCTTTTCTTATAATGCTTCAATACTTTTTGAGCGGACTCAAATACCTCTTCTGAAATTAGTGCCGGATGTGCATGTGCAAAACGCAAATACTTGGTTACATCTAACTGTCTATACTCTCTTGGTCTGTTTGTTGTACTTTTATGGCAGAGATAAGTGCCAAGATATGTCTCATTCTGTAAAATAATACGAATCTGCAGGGAAGTCCAGAGATTTCTTTTTTTATTTTTTAACTGGTACTGTTGATCGGTATGCTCTGTCTTATAAGCTCCCGGCGTTGGCACTTTATGTTGATTTAGATATTTGGCAATAGCACTGGGAGAATTTCCCGCAGCAGCGAGAAAAAAAATCTCTCTGACATGTGCTGCCGCCTCTGGATCAGGCTGAAAAATCTGCTGTCTGTTTGTCCCTTTTGTGTATCCATAAGGCACATCACCACCACTGTAAATTCCTTGTTTTTGTTGTATAGATTTAACAGATTTAATTTTTTTAGACAGATCCCTGCTATATCGATCGGAAAAGAGATTTTTAAAACCAACCTCTATTTCAGACGGAAAAGAGAAGCTGTCATATTGATCAACAACAGCAATAAATCGAACACCGAACTGAGGAAAAAATTGCTCAAGGTACCTACCAGCCTCAATATAATTTCTTCCAAACCGAGAGAGATCCTTAACAATAATACAAGCAACCCGCTTCTTTTTCACCTCCTCCAAAAGCTGTTGGATTCCTGACCGCCTAAAATTCACCCCAGAGCTTCCATCATCCACAAATTCTCGAACAGGACACCCCGACAATTCGCTATGTCCCTGAATAAAATAATGGATAAGACTTCTCTGATTTATAATACTTTCACTTTCTGTTTTTAAAATTCCATCTTTTTTATCCTCATCAGACAACCTCAAATATATTGCAATATATTTGACAGCTTGAGGCTGGCAATCACCGTTTTTCTGATCTGTTATCCTTTTCATAAATATCTCCTCATCAATTATAAATATCATTATATATTTAATTTTCTGTTGTATAGAAAATTTTTCGTTCTTTGCAGGAAAAAATAATTATTTTTTCAATTAACCCATCAAGCATATCCAAAGGCAACTCCTGCCTTCCAATCTGTTTTCCCGCATCCTCCATCACAGCTTCCAATAGAGGAATCTCATGTATATATGTACCCACACAATAAGAATACAGCTTTGTCTGAGATGCGGCACAGTAATAAAAGTAATCCCGCGTCCCATTCTTAACCTTATTTCTTCTTACCATCCGATTCCCACACTGACCACAAAATATTTTCTTTCGAAGTGGTTGATCCACATGTGGAATATCTTTGTTTTTCTCTAATTGATCTTGATGTCTTTTTCTGCTTTGTTCAGCCATCTCTGCTGCTGCCAAAAATTGTTCTTGCGTGGCAAGAGGCTCCTGCATATCCTCAACAATCACCCATTGTTCTTTTGGAACCGAAATCTGTTTTCCACCCTGAACAAAATAACTGCTTTTTGTTTTTCCCTGAACCATATGTCCAAGATATACCGAGTCTTTCAGTATCTCTGTCACATGCTTTGCCTTCCATTTTTCATGACAGCATCGCTGAAAAGACAAATTTCCATTCTGATAACGATATAAGCCCGGTGATGGCACCGCCAACACATTAAGATAATTTGCTATTATGCCACATCCTTTTCCATCTGCACGCCAAGCAAAAATCTGCTTTACAATACTGCCACATTCTGGATCAACGATCAGCCTCCGCCGATCTAATTCTGATTTTTTATAGCCATATGGCGGCGTGCTGGCAATACAAAATCCTTTTTTTTGAAGAGTATGCTTTGCCGTGGAAGTCTTTCTGGATATATCTCTAGCATAAAATTCATTCATAAGATTAGTCAAAGAATTTGAAATGACAAGATCAAAAGAAGCATTGCTGTCATAGTTTTCACTGACAGAGATAACACGCACGCCAAGAAGAGGAAAAATATGCTCCAGATAATTTCCTGTCTCAATATAATTTCTCCCTATGCGTGAGAGATCCTTGACAAGAATACAATCAACGATCCCTGCCTCAATATCTATTAGCATTTGATTCCAACCCGATCGCACAAAGCTTGTGCCCGTTGCGCCACTATCTGAATACACCTTTACCAGACAAAGCTCCTCCCCATGTTCTTTCACATACTCTTTCAAAAATAAAGTCTGATTATATATAGAATCTCTTCTCTTCTCATTAGAACAAACATCAGAACGTCTTACATATATCCCGACAAGATTCCTTTTGCCCTCGAAAAGCGAAGCCTTATCAGACAAAATCCTATGCTGTTTTCTGCTAATTCTAGCCATTTCCATATTCTCCTCTTCCAAACGGTCCATCCCATATATTCCACCTTGGCTGATATAAAAATAAAATCTCAACCCTATCTTTGTTGTATATCTGTATTGTTTTTATCAATACGGACAACAAAGCTCTTGACAGCTCTGTACAGTACATAATCTGAAAAAATGAAAAGCTCTGACAAAGTGTACCATCCAGATAAATCTGAAGATTAATCACTTGCAGAAGAAGCCGTTCAAGCTTTGCATAAGAAAAATTTGTACTATTGCCACACCCATTCTTATTTTTATGCTCTATACAGGTTAGATAAATATATTTTCTTCCATTTGCCGGAATTGTCTTTCTAGTCATAGCTCCATGACAATCTGCACAAATGACAAAACCAGAAAGCAGATATAGCACCGACATAACAGGTGCAACGCGGGTATCCTGCGCAAAAGAGGCACACACAGCAAGATAATCTTCTTTTGAAATAATTGCTGGATGATTATTTTCACACCGAAACCACCTGCTTTCTATATTTTTAAATCTCTTTTGAACCTTGTAGCTTGGTGAGAATGTCTTTCCCTGAAGAAGCACACCTGTATAACACTCATTTTTTAATATGGCATTGACACTATTCACCTGCCAGTGAAGAGCTTCTTTTTTGCGAAAACCGCTGGTAAAATTCTCGCCATTTTGAAGCTTATAGCCCATTGGTGTAAGAACTCCTATCTGATTTAGCTTCTGCGCGATTCGCAGGCTGCTCATTCCCTCCAACCTCCACCGAAAGATTTGCCTTACAACATTTGCTGCTTCCTTATCTACTATCAATAGATTTTTATCTTCAAAAGCTTTCTTATATCCGTATGGCGCAAATGAGCCTATAAACTGTCCCATCCTTCTCTTAATATCCAGATGGCTTCGTATCTTAATAGAAATATCACGACAATATGCTTCATTCATAAGATTCTTAAAGGGAATCATCAGATCATCAAGCCCTCTATCAGAATACATTGTATCAATGCCATCATTAATAGCAATAAATCTTACACCCAGACGAGGAAATATTTGTTCAAGATAACGTCCCGTCTCAATATAATCTCTCCCAAAACGAGACAGATCCTTAACCACTATGCAATTCACTTTGCCAGACTCAATATCCACAAGCATTTCCTGAAATGCAGGACGATCAAAATGAATCCCTGTAAATCCATCATCCATCCGTTCTTTATATAGACAAATATCAGGATGATCCGCAAGAAAATCTCTGATAAGAGCCCTCTGATTTGCAATGCTGTCACTTTCCTTCTTATCGCCGTCCTCCCGCGATAGACGATAATATGCATCTGCTGTATAAGAAAAACCGGAAAACATATCCATAAAAATCTCCCCTTTCGATAAAATATTTTTAATCCATCAAATGCTTATATATTATATTTTGGTCAACTTGTCCAAAACACATAGAATTTATATCAATCCAGTATTGCATTTTTTACAATTTTTTCGTATAATAATACACAGGAATTGTGTTAGAGAACAATATATTTTATCCCTGCCACTTGTGGTGGGGTTTTTTACCTTACAAGAAAAGCAACTATTCCAAAAACAGGAAAGGTGGGGTTTTAGTTATGGAAAAAAGAAATGGTACAAGATCTGGCAGAAAAAGTCAGTCGGCAATGCTTAAAAAATTAGTGCGACAGGCACTAATTTCAGTGGGAACAGGAGCTATCCTGCTGCTTGGATTTATTGTGTTTAACATAGAAATGTCAAATGTGTACAGCACCCAGCTAGATACCACAATGGCGCTAAACCAATACCGTCTGGGATCAAAAACACTGACCTTTGAGGTACAGTCCTATGTTGTCACCGGAAAACAAGAATACTATAATGCCTATATGAAAGAGCTGAATGAAGATAAAAATCGAGAAAAAGCGATTGAAGTATTACAGACCTGCGGACTTACTGCTTCCGAATGGGAAAGCCTCGATCAGATAGCCTCCATGTCAGAAAACCTTGTTCCACTGGAGCAGAAGGCCATCGCTTTTGTACAAAACGGTGATCTTATTTCTGCACAGTCGTGTGTGTTTAGCGCAGAATATGAAAACACTGTTGAACAGATTAACCATATGACAGATAGCACCATCCAAACAATTTTAACTAGAAAGGATGAGAGCTGCTCTATGTTTAAGCTCTTGCAGATAATCGTCGAGATTCTTTTTGGAGGTTCTTTTATTTATGTTGTTCTTCAGCTAGTAAGAACCATACGGTTTTCCAATGACGAGCTTCTTCAGCCAATTAAAAAGGTATCCGATCAGATGAATATATTGGCGCAGGGTGATTTCCGCACAGAGCTTGATATGGTGGAGGATGAAAGTGAAGTTGGAAGCATGGTTGCCGCTATTTCTTTTATGAAGCACAATTTGCTTAGCATGATAAAAGAGATAACAGGTATACTAAATCAGATGGGCAACGGCAATTATCAAATACAGATCAAACAAGAATATGTCGGAGAATTTGTGGAGATCAAAGAGTCCTTCCAAAAAATTGGCGAACAGATGCGAGACACCCTTCTCACCATTCGCAATGTTTCTGGTCAGATTGACACAGGCTCTGAGCAGCTCGCCTGCGCTGCAGAGGATCTGGCAAAGGGATGTACGGCACAGGCTATGCAAGTTTCAGGATTAATTTCCGTATTTAAGGATATGACAAGCAGTATGGAAGAAAGCTCCCAAAAAGCAGAAGAATCCGCAGAGCGCGCTTCCAAGGCCGGCCTAACATTGACAAGGGGAAATCAAAAGATGCAGGAATTAAAAAGCACAATCGAAGAGATTGGAAAATGCTCGGAACAGGTGGGAACCATTATTGGAACCATCGAGGATATTGCATCCCAGACAAACCTGTTGTCTTTAAATGCATCCATCGAAGCGGCAAGAGCTGGCGAGGCTGGCAAGGGCTTTGCTGTAGTGGCAGATCAGGTTAAAAACCTGGCAGATGAATCTGCAAAAGCGGCAAGAAGAACCTCTGAGCTTATCGCAACTACTGTCACAGTTATGAATAAAAGTATTTCCATTGCAGATGAAGCCACCTCCAATATGCAGGATGTTATGGAGGACGCAAAAGCTGCCACTGAGATGATTGGGCAGATTGTTCAGACACTCAATGAAGATGTCGCACATATGCATAATGTAAATGAAAGTATTGTACAGGTTTCCTCTGTGGTTGACAATAATGCAGCGACCTCAGAAGAGACAGCCGCGGTCAGCGAAGAACAAAAAACACAGGTAGCCGCCATGGTAAGGCTGATGAACCAATTTGAAATATAATATTTTTAGTCCTATTATCCATCCGTCTTTAGCGATCATATTCGTTGCAATATATCCTCTTGCCGGATGGGTTTTTGCTATGCGCGGAAAGAGAAAATGAAGCAATGGATCGCACTTTCTGACGGCTGCCTCTATCATCCCAGAGGATCGCGCAATCTCCATTAACCCTGTCCACATAGACATTATGCCAAGCATGGTTATACACAATGTCACTGCCTCCTTTGCCGAATCAAGCGCCGCGCTGCTCACTGCCTCAATATTTCCGGTAAGAGAAGCATACGCGATCCCAACAAGTATCATAAACGCCCAGATATAATTTAACATACAAATACCCCTATAAAAGATTTTTACATTTTATGCACAAAACCATTAAAGTAAGACAAATAAGCACTTTGATTTTCAAACCATAAAAAATTAGTGAAGTTTGTTAAGTATTTTGTAATAAGATTGATTATTTAAGATAGTGTGATAAAATAGTGAAAAATGTTAGAAAAAGGGGATTGGTTATTCAAATGAGTGAGGAACAAGAGAAGTCAGGAAGTAGCTTTATGATTAAAATTGCAACATTTATTGTGGATAAGAGAAATTTATTTTTTCTGTTGTATGTGTTTGCAATTATTTTTTGTGTGATCGCCAAGGACTGGGTGCATGTGGAGAATGACATCACCACCTACCTGCCGGAAACTACAGAGACAAGACAGGGACTTGACGTAATGAATCGGGAATTTATCACCTTTGGCACAGCCCAAGTGATGGTGGATCATATCTCCTGTGAACATGCACGTGAGCTTGCCATGCATATGGAAGGGATTGATGGTGTCACAAGTGTGGTGTTCGATGACACGGAGGATCACTATAAAGAAGCATCCGCGCTATTTGACATTACCTTTGACGGGGAGACGCAGGATGAGATTAGCATCCTAGCTATGCGGCAGATAAAAGAGATGCTTAAAGGATATGATGTCTATATATCCAGTGAGGTCGACAATGACAGCGCCGCTAACCTTGCACAAGAAATGCAGGTTGTTATCCTTGTGGCAGTCGGTATTATTGTGGCAGTGCTTCTATTTACCTCACATGCCTATGCAGAAGTCCCTGTACTACTCATTACCTTTGGTGTGGCAGCAATTCTAAATATGGGAACGAATTTTTTACTTGGAACGATCTCCTTTATCTCAGATTCTGTTACTATTGTACTTCAGCTTGCTCTTGCCATCGATTATGCCATTATTTTGTGTCATCGTTTTACTGAGGAAAAAGAGACACTGGAGACCAGAGAGGCTGCCATTATTGCCCTGAGCAAAGCAATACCAGAGATATCCTCCAGCAGTTTAACCACCATTTCAGGTATGGCAGCTCTTGCTTTTATGCAATTTAAAATTGGCGAGGACCTCGCTGTAGTGTTGGTAAAAGCCATTATTTTCAGTCTTTTATCCGTATTTACGCTAATGCCGGGACTCTTAATTTTATTTAACAATCTAATGGAGAAAACGGTACATAAAAATCTGGTACCAAAAATCACCGTGATCGGCAAGATGGCCGTTAAGACACGTTTTCTTGTGCCACCAATTTTCTGTCTTATCGTAATTGGAGCATTTTACTTCTCCAACCGCTGTCCTTATCTATTCAGCCAGAGCAACATTGTATCAACCAAGCAGAGCCAACAGACCATTGCCAACAATAAAATCAAGAATAAATTTGGCACGACAAATTTAATTGCCTTAGTGGTTCCGGCAGGCAATTATGAGGCAGAAGGAAAGATCTTAAAGGCACTCTCCCAATATGAGGAAGTAGAATCCACATTAGGGCTTTCCAGCGTAGAGGCAATGGACGGCTACGTGCTGACAGATGCGCTTACACCCAGACAATTTGCTGAGCTTACGGATCTGGATTATGAGGTAGCAAAGCTTCTATATTCTGCCTATGCTGTCAATGATGAAAGCTACGGAGAGATTATCAGTGGTCTTGACAATACGAAAGTGCCATTAATTGATATGTTTTTATTTTTACATCAAGAGCTTGACAAGGGGTATGTCACATTGGAAAGTGACATGCAGCAGACGATCGATGATCTGTATGTACAGCTTCACGACGCACAGCTTCAGTTATCTACCGACAATTACAGTCGTATGCTGGTATATCTTAATCTGCCAGAAGAAGCAGAAGAAACGTATGCCTTTTTTGATGTTGTCAAGAATGAGATGGCAAAATACTATGACAGAGATTCCTTCTATATAGTGGGAAATTCCACCAGCAATCTGGATCTCTCCTCCTCTTTTGCGAGAGATAATATTATTATTAGTGTACTCTCTGCACTCTTTGTTATTATAATATTATTTTTTACCTTCCAGTCAGCCGGCCTTCCTGTACTGCTGATTGTTGTGATTGAGGGAAGTATCTTTATGAACTTCTCCTTCCCATACCTGCAAAATATGGGCTTGTATTTCCTTGGTTATCTGGTGGTAAGCTCCATTCAGATGGGTGCAAATATCGACTATGCCATCGTGATCTCCAGCCGGTATCTAAGCTTAAAGCAGGAAATGTCACCTAAGGAGGCGATTGTGGAAGCCTTAAATCAGGCATTTCCAACCATTATCACCTCAGGAACCATTCTTGCCGCAGCAGGAGTGCTAATTGGCCAGCTTTCTTCCGATGGTGTAATTTCCTCCATTGGAACTTGTCTGGGACGCGGAACCATTATTTCTATTTTCTTAGTAATGGGTGTTCTGCCTCAGATTCTTCTTTTAGGAGATATTATTATTGAAAAAACTGCCTTTACTATGAAGGTGCCTGATAAAATCCAACATGCAAATGGTATGCTGTATGTTGATGGGCGTGTAAGAGGATATGTATCAGGTATGGTGGACGCGACTATCCGAGGAGTAGTAAAAGGTGAGGTGAAAGCGATGGTTGATACCTCAAATTTGACACCAATGGAAGCAGAAGCAGAACATATTCCAGAAATTGAGGATCAGGGGGCGGATAAAAATGAAGATAACAATGAAAACTAAGATTTGGGCATATATCCTGACAATAGTGCTGGTTCTTTGTAATCTCACATTCCCAGTACATGCAGAGGACGACATAATATATATTCGTTCTCAAGAAGATTATTATAAGCTGGCATCCGCATGTGAGCTTGATGCATGGTCTGAGGGAAAGACCATTCGATTAGAGACAGATCTGGAATTTACCAATATAAACGAAATGACACCCATTCCCTATTTCAAAGGCACGTTTGATGGGCAGGGGCATACCATCAGTGGATTTGTGATAAATTACAATGGTTCTGTTCAAGGACTATTCCGCTATATAGGAGAGGGTGGCTCTGTAAATAATTTAAATGTTGTTGGCATAATAGGTCCACAGGGCTCCCGATCCACTGTGGGAGGCATTGCGGGAGAAAATCATGGAACTATATCAAATTGCACCTTCTCTGGAGTCGTGCGAGGCAATTCTACAATAGGCGGCATCACTGGGATAAATGGAGCATCCGGCCAGATCATCGGATGCCATGTATCAGGTATTATTCGCGGAAATCACTATACTGGAGGCATTGCAGGCAAGAACAGCGGAATTATCGAGAATTGTATAAATGGGGGAACTATTAATACATCCACAGAGGAGGTCGTTCTCAATCTGGAATATCTCAATCTGGATAATCTGCGCTCCACCGAAAATACTATGGATATTACCGATATTGGTGGCATAGCAGGTTTTTCAGATGGGCGAATCGAGAGTTGTACCAACAAAAATACTGTGGGGTATCAGCATGTAGGCTATAATGTGGGTGGTATTGCTGGAAGACAAAGCGGATATATCACGAATTGCGTCAATTATGGAAGTGTGTATGGGAGAAAGGATATCGGTGGCATCAATGGACAGATGGAGCCATATAACACACTGATCTTTTCGGAAAGCACCTTGACAAAGCTGGACGAACAGTTGGATGAGCTACAGGCGAGAATTGACAAATTGCTAAATGATGCAGATAATTATTCAGATATTGTGACAGGCAGGTTATCTGATATGAAAGGCCAAGTGACAGATGCGCAAAATTCTGTAAAAACCATGCTTGATCAGATAGAGAATGTTGTAAACACAGATACTGACACATTAAATGAATTAAGTCTCCGAATCTCGGACACAATAGAAAAACTGGTGCCTGCCTCCATGCATTTAAGCGATGCCTCTACCCGCATGAAAGCCGCCATCAGGCATCTAAGAGAAGCCGTAGACAATGTGGACGATGCCTCTTCCATTTCTCAAGAAGGCATGTGGTATGTCAATCAGGCAATCACTGAGATGGAAAATGCACAAGCAAACTTTGAGATGGCAGTTGTGTCACTCACAGAGGCAGTAGATAGCCTTCAGGATGCTCTTAATGCTCTGGGCGATGCGCTTACCCTTATCGCTAAGGGTGCATCAAAAGAAGAAATTGAAGAAAAAGCAAAACAGGGAACAGATGCTCTGATAAAAGGGATGGATTTACTATCTGTCTGTGGAAGAAGCCTGCGCTCTGGCATGGGGAATACAACAGATGCCATAGCTGCCATAGGAAACGCCCTTCCCTATTTCCAAGACGCAAAAAATCCTCTTTCCGATGCACTCCATGACACAGACAATTCCTTGCATGATATTTACCAGATGAGTGCCTCTGTCGCAGAGGCCGCTGCAGCAACGGAACGCGCCCTTCAAGATCTGGCAGAAAAAGAGGAGCTTTCCTTTGCCAAATTAGAGGAAGATTTTGACACATCAAGAGAGACGCTTTATAATTCTATTACAGAGATCTCTGATATTTTAGACTTTATCAACACAACCGCTTCAAACAAAAATAAACAGATGGGAGATGATATTCAAGCCGTCTCGGATCAGCTTTTCGCCATAACAGAAACAATCAGAGATGCGTTTGCAGAAGATTCAGAAGAAAAAGAATATATAGAAGATATCTCGAATGAAGACACTGGAGAGCAGACAGAGGGCAAGACCGCTTTTTGTACCAATTATGGCACAGTGAATGGGGATATCAATGTCGGCGGCATCACTGGCGCTATGGCAATCGAATATGACTTTGACCCAGAAGATGACATTAAGACCGAAGGAGATTCCTCAAAAAATTTTATCTATCAGACCCGCGCTGTCATCCGTTCCTGCAGAAATGATGGGATTATCTCAGCAAAGAAAAACAGTGTGGGCGGAATTGTTGGCAGCATGGATCTTGGAAGTGTAATTGACTGTTACGCCTATGGAAGCATCACCAGCACAGATGGAAGGTATACAGGAGGAATCGCCGGTTATTCCACGGCAGATATTCGACATTCCTATGCAAAATGCACCCTTTCAGGAAACGATTATGTAGGCGGAATTGCTGGGTTTGGAAAAAATATCAGACAGTGTCGCAGTCTCGTTTTCATTGAAAATAGCGAGGAATACACCGGAGCCGTGGCTGGCAAAGCAAATGGGATTCTGGAGGACAATTATTTTGTCAATGAACATTATAGCGGTGTGGATGGCATTAGCTATGCCACCAAGGCAGAACCGATGTGTTATGAAGATTTTATCACGCTCTCTGATATGCCGGATGATTTTCTACATTTTTGTATTAGCTTTGTGGCAGATGATGAGATGATTTACAAAACAGATTTTGTCTATGGTGCAGATCTAAGTCAAATGGAGCTTCCTAAGCTTCCAGAGCGGGAAGGTAGCTTTGCTAGATGGGAAGATATAGAATACTCTCATATGATATTTGACACCGTTGTGCATGCTATCTATGAAAATCGAATTACTGCCTTAGAAAGTGCCCAGAAGCGAGAAGATCTTGCCGTTCTGCTTGTTGAGGGAAGCTTTGATGGAGAACAAAAGCTTATTCTCAACACAGAGACTCTCGCTGCCTCTACTATAGCTCCAAACAGCCGGCTGCTTGAGTGCTGGAGCGTCACTGTTCCAGAGGATGGAAATACTGTCCACCGCATACAATATCTGGTCCCTGAAAATATCTCCAATGCAGAGATTGAATACAAAACAGAACATGGATGGGTGAAGGCAGATGCACACCGAGACGGAAAATATCTTATATGGGAGGCAGATGGCTCCAATATTACATTCCGAAGTATAGAAAAAACTTCCTCCCCATTATTCCTCTATATTGCAGCAGGTATTGTTGCAGTAATGGTTCTTGGATTCTTTTTGATCCGCAAGAGGAAAATGACAAAAAAAACTCTACAACCAGAGGAAGAATCCACCGAAAATAAATCAATTCACGAAAAGAAAGGATAAGAATTATGGCAGAGACATGCAATCATGACTGCAACTCATGTAAAACAGATTGCAGTGAAAGAGAGAAGAGCCTGTTGGCTCCCACAAATGAATATTCCAACATTGGAAATATTATTGGAATTGTCAGCGGAAAAGGTGGTGTTGGCAAAACAATGGTGACATCCATGCTTTCTGTGCTCTCCCGAAGAAAGGGCTATGAGACAGGGATTTTGGATGCAGACATCACTGGTGCATCCATACCAAAAGTATTTGGCTGCAAAGGAATGGCACAGAGCGATGGACAGAATCTAATTCCAACCACCACAAAAACTGGCATCAAGCTAATGTCATCAAATCTTTTGCTGGAAGAAGAAGGGCTTCCTGTTCTATGGAGAGGCCCGCTGCTTGCCGGCATGGTAAAACAATTCTACACCGATGTGCGATGGGAATACTTAGATTATCTGTTTGTTGACATGCCTCCGGGAACAGGCGATGTACCGTTGACCGTATACCAGTCCCTCCCCGTCAAAGGAATTATTATTGTCACCTCCCCACAGGAGCTTGTGTCCATGATTGTTGAAAAAGCAGTTCATATGGCAGAGATGATGCATATACCGATTCTGGGCATTGTAGAAAATATGTCTTACTTTGAATGTCCTGACTGTAAAAAACGCTATTCTATCTTTGGCGAGAGCCATATTGAGGAGACTGCCGATAGATTTCATATTGGGCATGTAGCAAAGCTTCCTATCTGCCCAGAGCTGGTTGGTCTCTGTGATTCAGGCAAGGTAGAAGACTTTAAAGGCGAATGGCTGGATGATCTGTTTGGTGTGATAGAGAAATTCTAACCTTGACATATTAAGGCGGAAAGAAGAATAGGATAAAGAGAAGCCAATCTTAGGAGACGCTGATGCAGCTTCTTATCTATCTGTCAAATTTTATTATACCACTTTTTATTTTCTATGTAGTAGGCTATGGTTTGTTAAATAAAAGTAATGTGTATGATGATTTTGTCCGAGGTGCCAAGGATGGCATGAAGACGGTAGCAGGAATCCTCCCCACACTAATAGGACTTATGGTGGCGGTGGGAATCCTGCGCGCCTCCGGCTTTTTAGAATGGCTATGTGCACTGCCAGCAAATCTGACAGAACGCATAGGACTTCCGGCACCCTTGTTGCCCGTTATGATTGTGCGCATGTTTTCTTCTTCTGCGGCAACCGGGCTTGTACTAGATATCTTTAAGGAATATGGGACAGATTCCAGAATTGGTTTAATTACATCAATTATGATGAGCTGTACAGAGACGATCTTTTATACAATGAGTGTGTATTGTATGGCCGCCAAGGTAAAAAAATCACGCTACACCCTTTCTGGTGCCTTACTTGCAACCTTTGCGGGAGTGGCAGCAAGCATCTTTCTCGCTGGTCTTATGTGGAAGGGATAAATATGTCCGATTTCTTCAATAATTCTAAGGATAAATCATTTGACTTTGACAAGTTAAAGCATTATACTATAGTGGACACTAGATTTAGAACTTTTTATAAAATTATACTTTATAAAGTTTTTAATCTTATACCCATGCATTAGGTGTTTTTCAGTTTAAAAGTACATATATATTAGGAGGAAAAAAAATGTCATATGTTGATGAAGTACTAGATCTGGTTGTAGCTAAGAATCCAGCACAGCCAGAGTTCCATCAAGCAGCGAAGGAGGTTTTGGAATCTCTTCGTGTTGTGATTGAGGCAAATGAAGAAGAATACAAAAAAGATGCTCTTTTGGAAAGACTTGTAACACCAGAAAGAGTCATTATGTTCCGCGTCCCTTGGGTGGACGATAACGGACAGGTTCAAGTGAATAATGGATTTCGTGTTCAATTTAACAGTGCAATAGGACCATACAAGGGTGGTCTTCGCTTCCACCCATCTGTAAATCTCGGAATTATTAAGTTCCTTGGATTTGAACAAATATTCAAGAATTCTTTGACCGGTTTGCCAATCGGCGGCGGCAAGGGTGGCTCCGATTTTGATCCAAAGGGTAAGTCTGACCGTGAAGTGATGGCATTCTGCCAAAGCTTTATGACAGAGCTTTGCCGTCATATTGGAGCAGATACTGATGTTCCTGCTGGAGATATTGGTGTAGGCGGCAGAGAAATCGGCTTTATGTATGGACAATATAAAAGAATCCGCAATCTGTATGAAGGTGTACTGACTGGTAAGGGATTGACCTATGGTGGATCTTTGGCTAGAACAGAGGCAACTGGATATGGCTTGTTGTATTTGACAGCAGAAATGTTAAAATGCAACGGTAAGGATATTGCAGGTAAGACAATCGCAATATCTGGTGCTGGGAATGTCGCTATCTATGCTATTCAGAAAGCACAGCAATTAGGCGCTAAGCCAGTTACCTGCTCTGACTCTACAGGATGGATCTACGATCCAGAAGGTATTGATGTTGCTTTGTTAAAGGATGTTAAGGAAGTGAAGCGTGCGAGATTAACAGAGTATGCTGCTCAAAGAAAGAGTGCTGAGTACCATGAAGGCAAAGGCGTATGGACTGTTCCAGTAGATATTGCTCTTCCATGTGCGACTCAGAATGAACTTGATCTGGAAGATGCAAAGACTCTTGTTGCCAATGGCTGCTTTGCAGTGGCAGAAGGTGCAAACATGCCTACTACTTTGGAGGCTACGGAATACTTCCAGACTCATAATGTTCTGTTCTGCCCCGGCAAGGCTTCCAATGCAGGCGGTGTGGCAACTTCCGCTCTTGAGATGAGCCAGAATAGTGAGCGCTTAAGCTGGACTTTTGAGGAGGTTGACCAAAAGCTTCAAGGTATTATGGTAAATATCTTCCACAATCTTGATGATGCTGCTAAACGTTACGGCAAAGAAGGAAATTATGTGGCAGGAGCAAATATTGCAGGCTTTGAGAAGGTTGCAACGGCTATGAAAGCACAGGGAATTGTCTAGTTGCTTTTATTATTGTAAAATTTGTTGAATCATGTTTGAGAAGGGGCCGCTCAGAGAATTGGCTATAGTCCTCCGTCACCGCGCTCCCGCTTAGTGACGGAGGACTATAGCCAATTCTCTGAGCTACTTTATCGATAAGGCTTGTTATGCTTTTCCACACTTTCTCTTATATTAAATTAACGTATTATGCTAGTTTAAATACAATGGTCATAACTGATCTATTCACTATAGTATTAAAGCATTCCGTTTGCCCACCATTCTCTTGGAATGTTTTCCCTATCTATCAGGCAATTTCGCTCATGAGAAAGAACTTGGCTTGTCACTTGGAACAGTCCTTCTGCGTCACATAATATTCCCTCTGCATCACCAAAAGATACTTTTTTTGCAACACCTCTCTCATAAAAGGCCTCACTTAATTTGTCAAAGCTTTCTGAGATATGTGCTGTATGTCGATTGTAATGGCGGTACATAGACACAGGTATCCGTCTGTTATCTGGCATTTGAATATAGAATTGCACAGGTTTTGCTGTAAAGCGTTCTGGAACATCAAGAACTTCCTCAATACTGTGAATAAAGGTGTTTCGAATATGTGTTACACCCAGTAAAAGAATCTTTGCATGAATGTTGCGTAGCCTATCCCAACAGCCACCCGGTGTACAGGGAGTTGTACATAATTCTTCTCCTTGTACATATTCTGACGCTAAAGCACCATAAGCGGCAATGCTGTGCGTGGGATGCAAAGAACGCACCACGCCGGGGCGCTTAAGAAATAGATTTGGAATAATCCCCACACAGGCAAGTTCTGTTTTGGGATTAAAAATAGGATAGTTTTCACTCATCTGTGCCCAAGTATGTGCTGGTGTCATAAAAAGACCATCGGATAAATATTCCATAAAAGCATCAATCACTGTGTCAGCACCACCATCCACCTCTCCAATCGCTTTCATTGAAGAATGAAGCATAAGTGCATCTGAGCTGATGAGCCCCATAAACTTTAGATGTTCTTTTAACTCTTGTTTTGAATACATAATTCCTCCTTTATTAGAAGTGGGGACTTTTTGCTGATTTAGGTTAATTGGGCTTCTTATTTAGTCGGTAGCCAATCACCGCGCCCACTACACCACCCACTATATGCGCTGTGTTTGAGATATTGTCCTGAATTGTGATCCCCTCATAGATCTGCTGTCCAATAAATATCAATGCCACAAGCAAAAATGTGATAGGAATCTCGCCAGTCCGAAATCCAGTAAAAGAAGTTAATAAGATAAAGGCAAACACCACTCCACTGGCACCGCACAGACCTACATTCCAAAAGAAAATATAATGAATGATTCCTGTCACCAAAGCGGTGATAACAATAATCTCTATTATTTTCACGGTTCCATGTTTTTCCTCCAGCATAGGGCCCAGCAATAACAAATAAGAAGCATTGCCTATAAAATGCGCCCAGCCGCTATGCCCGAATACATGGGTAAAAAATCGAAGATATGTCAATGGGTTTTTAAAAGAAGATCGGTATGTCATAAATAATACTTCATTGCTCTTCCCTGATGTCAGATAATTTAAGCCCGTTGCCGCCAAACAGATAAATACAAATGTCAACACGGCTGGCGAGTTAAAAGTAACTCTTATTTTTCCCTTCATAATAAACACCATCCTTTCGTACAGACTTTGCAGTAGACCAAAATAGTAAAATTTTGTTTTCTATTATACCATACTTTATACAAAATATAGTTATCGTTTATTTGTAATAGGAGAATCATGTTCGAGATAGGTCCACCCAGAGAATTGGCTATGGTCCTCTGTCACCCCGCTTCCGCTTAGTTCAAAACGTAGCGGACGCTAAGCTCGTGAGAAACCTCGCCAAGCGCCGACGTTTTTCAATAGGTTCCATAGGACCATAGCCAATTCTCTGGGCTACT
>CAMUFS010000003.1 GCA_947088195.1 uncultured Clostridia bacterium | reverse complement strand
ATGCTTCCACGCAAGTTCTTCATGTCCTTTATAAAAGATACCAAAAGCAAACGCTTTTTATTGTAACAAATAAAACAAAAGAAATATGTAATGCCATCTTTTCGATTAGTAATCATGGTGCAACTATTTTGGACGGAGAAGGCTCCTATGAACATCACGAACGCCACATTGTCTATTCTGTTGTCTCGGAGGAGGAATGTAGAAAGGTAATCCACGCTGTGAGAGAGATCGATCCCGCCTCCTTTATCAATGTGATAAAAACCGCAGAGCTCTCCGGGCGCTTTTATCAGCGCCCCACAGAATAATGATATTTTTTTCTATTTGCCACAAAAAAGCCTGCTGTCACTAACACCGCAAGAAGCTCTGCCACGGCGATCGCGATCCATATGCCATCCATTCCCATCAAAGCTGGAAGCACGGCAATCACGATAATTTGAAATACCAGAGTCCGCATAAATGAGATAATCGCCGATATTAATCCACTTCCCAATGCAGTGAAAAATGCTGAGCCCCAAACATTAACACCCATTACAGTAAAAGCAAGTGCATAAAGCCGAAAGCCATGACAGGTCATAGCAAATAGCTCTGCATCATAGCTTGCAAATACTGCCACTAATGGCACAGTAAGCAATTCTGCAAGAATCGTGAGCAAAAGTCCAGAGCCTCCCATTAATACAAGACTTTTGCAATACAGATTCCTAAGCTCCCCGTAATTTCCAGCGCCATAATGATAGCCAACCACTGGTGCACTGCCAATCGCATACCCAAAAAAGATTGCCATAAAAACAAAATTTACATACATAATAATGCCATAAGCCGCCACTCCATTTTCTCCAGCCAGCTTCATAAGCTGAAAATTATAGAGAATGTTAATCAATGAAGTAGATAGATTTGTAACCATCTCTGAGGAACCATTTCCAAATGTTCTAAATAATATCCTTTTATTGGGGACCGCCTTGGTTAATCGCAAAAGACTATCATTTTTCCGTGAAAAATAAATCATGGGAATAATACCTCCCACTAATTGGCCGATTCCGGTCGCAAGTGCTGCTCCTGCTATGCCCCATCGAAATACCGCTATAAAAAGATAATCCAACACAACATTTGTAAATCCTGCTGCCAGTGAAATTTTAAGACTTAAAGCTGGCTTTTCTGCGGTGACAAAAAAGCTCTGAAATATATTCTGAAGTACAAAAGGTGTCAGTGCAAAATATAATAGACGACTGTACACAACACAGTTATGAAGAAGCTCCCCTTCTGCACCAAGCAAAACAGAGATTGGCTCCGCAAACAAAAAACCGATCAGGGTCAACACAACACTCAGCACGATTGCAAAATATACCAGCATTGAAAAATATTGGTTTGCCTTCTCTTTCTTGCCCTCTCCCAATGCCTGTGAGACAATCGCACTTCCTCCTGTTCCAATCATAGTTCCTATGGTTCCCAGCGCCATACAGACTGGCATAACCAGATTCACCGCCGCAAATGGTGTTTTTCCCACATAATTAGACACGAAAAAACCATCCACAATACTATATAACGATGTGCAGATCATCATCAGTACAGGGGACAAAACAAATTGAAGCAGCCTCTTGTATGTAAAATGATCAGATAATTGTATTCTCATATTTTTCCTTTCTGTATTATTTTATTTTTTTTCTATTTTTTCAAATTCCTCATAAAGATAATCTGAAAATTGATCGATTGCCTCCACAAATTCTGGCGAAAATTCTTTCTGTGTTCTTTCCATCGCCCGCTGTTCTGCCTCATACACGACAACAAGTATCTTATTTACATAATTTTCTCCTTTTTCTGTCAGGCATATCGTCTTCTCTTTTGTATGTTTTCCCGGTACCAAATTTACATAACCAGCATCTATTAATTCTTTGATAATTGTGCTGATCGTTGTCTTTGGAATCAGCCATTCTTCGCAGATTTGCTTCTGGGAATGAGGTTTTCCATCATCCAATGCATATAGAACTGCCAAAGTATTTTCATTAATTCCCATCTTCTTTGCAATATAATAATACACACCATCTATTTTATTTGTGGCAAGCATAAATCGTCGTATTTCATTATCAGAATCTCTCATTATTACCCCTTTCTAATTATAATACGGATTCGTACTATATAAATATAGTACGAATCCGTATTATTGTCAAGTATTATTTTTATTAATATATTTACCTTTTATAAAATCTATGGCATCGCAAATATGTTTATGGTAGAATAATAACATTGAATATTTCAAAAGGGGGAGGTACTATCTATGGTGTTAGTACAAGCAGAGAAAGAACAAATTAAAAATATAGTTGAAATATCCAAAAGAGCATTTTTATCAGATGTTTTTGTTGGTAGCAATGAGGCAGGCGGACCGCCAGAGTATGATTCTGTTGCATGGCATGAAAGCATGAGAGCAGATGGACATTTGCTTCAAGCAATGGAAGATGGTATGCTTGTAGGGGCTGCGATCTTATTTTGGCACGAAACAGTGAATATACTTTATGTGGGAAGAATATTTATTGATGATGTCTACCACAAAAAGGGCTATGGTATAGCCTTAATGCATTGTATAGAACATATCTATCCTCAAGTGAAAGAAATATGTCTCGAAACACCCATCTGGAATGTACGGACAAATTCTTTTTACAAGAAACTGGGATATATTGAACAAAAAAGAGAGAATGAAATGGTTTACTATAAAAAGACATTGTAACCAGATATTGATTATCTATAATAGTGGCTTATTCTAACAAAAAATTTGTCTGTCGCCCTGCTTTCACTAAGCAAAGCAGGGCGACAGAGGACTATAAAATATAAATCTATCTTATCTAATCTTTTTTCGCATCACAGCAATACTGTATTGCTTTTCTCGTAAATTCTGCAGTTCCTTCTCCTCCCTTCTTTTTCTATCATACACTATGACGCAACGTCAGAGTCAAGATATATTGTGTGGATAATAATTTTGTGCTATAATAATAACGATAATTAGAGTAAGCACAGAAGCAGATTGCAAGGTTCTGCCTTTTAATGTAAAGAGGAAAAGTTTATGAAAATAGTTGAAATCAAATGTCCCTCCTGTGGTGGTAAGCTAAAGATGGAGGGGACAGAGACAAAATTAGTGACCTGTGAATATTGTGGAAATCAGTTTCTTCTGGATGATGAAAAAACGCAAAATATTACCAATTATAATATATACCAGCCTTCTTCTGCTGGCTCACACTCAGGTACCACTGGAAAAAGCGGCACTTCACGCGACACAACTCCCATTTATATAGCAATGGCAGCATTTGTAATATTGGGGGGTATTATAGCAACAGTAATGTTAGTTACAAGGAAACCGACGGAAACTCCAGAGCCATCGACACTTGCCTATTATGCCACAACGCAACCACAGACACAAAAAAATCTGCCTCCACAGAACAGCGAATTATACAATCTTTTAGCAGAAGCCTTTGGTGATAAGCTTGAGAAAATCACTTATATTAAAATTACAACTACCACAGATAATTCTCAGATTTTGTATAGCTTTGATGATCCCTATGGGGAATCACCGGATATTCAAGAGCTTATTTTGCCCAGGGCAACATGGGATGGCAGAGACTTCCAATATTTTACTGGGCTTGTGCGTTTAGAAAGCACATATAAGATACCAGATAAAACAGATCTTACAAAGCTTACAAACCTTAAAGGCATATTGACAAGTGATATGCTACCTTCTCAGATTGCCGCGATGGTCGCAGATCCAACACAGCTTAAAGAAATCTCTCTGCGCGATCCAGAATCTATGGATGGCATTACAGAATTTACTGGGTTGGAAATACTTTCTGTCAGAAACATGCCAGAACAAAATTTAAAACAGCTAGTGACGCTTAAAAATTTAAAAGCTCTTTCCCTAGAGGACACAAGCTCCTCCTCTAGTATTATCTCCAAGGACACGCCAAGAGTTGAAGATTACTCTGCGGTATCTGCCATAGCAAACCTAGAATCCCTATCCATCAACTCTGAGTTAATCAAGGATCTAGGATTTTTAAAAGGAATGACTCAGCTTAAGGCATTAACCATTGATGATACTTCTGTTATAAGCCTAGAGCCATTAACAGAGCTTTCCAATTTACAAAGCCTTACTCTTATTGATAACAGCAAAGTCAAAGATTATGAGCCAGTTCCAAAGCTTGTCGGGCTTACTGAATTGACCATTGATAAAGCAAGCTCTCAGCCTGATCCAGATCTGTCCTCCCTCACTATGCTGGAAAAATTAGAGATAAGTGGTTTTTCGTCCATGTCACCGCTAAGAGGACTGATTACAATCAAAGATCTTTCTATTCATGGTTGCTCTATGGAAAATGTGGAAGTGCTCTCCTCTCTCTCAGGAGTAGAAAAGCTGACCTTTTATTCCGCATGGAGCTCTGGTGGAGGTCTGCGAAATCTAAGCTTTCTGGATGCCATGACAAACTTAAAATATGCTGATTTCAGCGGTCGCGCAGGACTAAATACCATTGGAATCTCCCATCATCCTCTGGAAGTGTATGGAGATATTTCTTCTGTCTTTAATCATCCGGGGTTGGAAGAATTATACTTAAATAATGGCATGTTCGAGATAAATTTTGATCGTATTGAGGAAAATCCTACCCTTCGCGTTCTGGGACTAAATGGTGTAGAGCTGCACAAGAACTTTCACGTAGAGTCCTACTCTGGCATAACCAACGTATGGTATGATGATGTAGTTTTCACAGAGCACCTTGACTTTCTTCTAAAATTCCCCAACTTAGAAGAATTGTCTCTTATGGGGAATGAACTTGCAAATCTGGAATTTACACGCGGGCTTAAAAAGCTTTCCCGTCTAAATGTGGCAGATAACTATATCACCGATCTCTCTGCGTTATTACAGGCAGAAAATCTAAAATATCTGAATGTAAAAGATAACCCGGTAGGTGAAGTCAACGGCTTTGGAGATGCTGTGCAAATTATACAATAACTTAATGTGTTTTGTCATACATTAATTTTACACCAACTGCCAGATTTTTTGAGATCTGGCAGTTATTTTTTCTAAAAAGGGGCCATGTGCTGATTACTTAATAAAAGGTTTTATGCTCCTTTGGTTTGTCAGAAGTATACCACCGACAACTGCGGTAAATGGAGCTACTGTTACTAGAGCAAAGCTTCCCGCAAGAGTCTGCAAAATTTCAGCAGCGATATACTTATAATTCAGTATGTTGATCAGCGGTGTCCCCTGTGCCATAAATACCATAAGCTGAGTAATACAATTTCCAGCATAGGCAAGAAGAAGCGTTGTTGTCATAGTTCCCATAGCAGCCTGCCCAATACGCATACCACAACCTATGGCTTCCCATTTTCTGATGTCGGGCTTTTTTCTGATAACCTCACAGATTCCACTTGTAATATCAACAGATAAATCCATCATAGCGCCTGATGCTCCTATAAAAATACTTGCCATAAAAATCTGTGTTAAATTAAGACTTTCATATCCCGAATACAGCAGGGATTCGCTATTGGTCATAATTGCACCATGAATTTTTAGTGTATTCGTAAAAACCATACCTAACATGCAGGCGGTCAACACACCAAGCATACTGCCTGCCACAGATGTCAAGCTTCGACGATCAAAGCCATATACAAACAGAATAATTATCACTATAAGGAAAGTAACAATAACAAATCCACAGAAAATCGCATTTCCGCCATTTAAACAATATGGTATCATAATCTTCCAAAGGCACAGTACTGTAATTACGAATGACTGCAATGCACGAAGTCCACCGGGACCTGCAAAAAGAATCAGAAATATAGCAAATATTATCATAAGCAAAATTTCCCACTCAATTCTATAATGATCTATCATTGTAACTGAGGTAATCATATCTCCATCATGACTTATTACCACCAACGCATTATCACCTAACTGAAATATTTTATCTTGTGAAAGACTGCCAGAAAGAAGATTAACTGCTTGTAGAATCTCACCCTTGAATCTGCCTTGTTCAATTCTGACCGTACAGACCTGTTCGCCAGAACGTATCAGACCAACATCTCGTATTGTGTTGTTATCTGTGATTAAAATGGTAGCTTTAACTTTTTCTGTCCCCTGATAGATAATGGCAGATTCATAGCCTGTGGGAATATATATAAGTATACCGATCAAAATAAATCCCAATAAAACTGATTTTAGATCCGATTTTTTACTGTTCCATACTTTTATCAAAAAACTGAGTATCGCTTTCCGCATAACAAATTATTTTACACCCGTTATTTGCACAAGATTAAAATAAATTTCAGTATTATCATAAAACCCCTCAAAAAGCTCCTGACCTACCCCCAATGCAAATACCGCCGTCGGAAGCCCTGTATGGCTGTAGCTTGTAAAACTGATGCCTGACTTGTTGTTGAGAATATGTGTGATTGTCACAGACAGAGGCTCATACGTACCATAAAGCTCGTATTCCTTTTGTGTCAGTTCCTCTTCTGAGCTGCTCATAGTTTTATTATAAGCGTCTTTTAACTTTTCAAGCTCGTATTCAGTAAGTATAAGCTTTCCGGTTGTCACGCCTGTCGGATGATTATCCGCGCTATCTCGTACAATCCCATTTTCTGCCATCTCTCCTGATGCTTCCTCGGTTACAAGTCCAAAAAGTTCAGAAATATCTTTCATTACATCATCAAAGCTTATGTTATTTTCCTTATATTTGACAACATACTCGTCATTAAATTTCTGAAAACTGATTTTCTGATTGGATAAATTTTGCAGGAAAGTATCATAATTTGTACCAGAATACCCGATTGTCATACCTCCCGTTTCATGATCACCCGTAACAATAATCAGTGTTTCATTGGGATGCTCATTGTAAAAATCTATAGCAATCTGAACGGAATCCGAAAAAGCCTCCGTATCATGCATAGTAGATGCCGCATCATTTGCATGACAAGCCCAATCAATCTTACCTCCTTCGACCATCATAAAGAATCCTTTATCATTATTACTATAAAGACATTCAATCCCTTTTTCTACATAATCTGACAATGACCATTGATTATCTACACGGTCGATTTCATAGGACATAGCATCACCATCCGCAAGATTTTCATCGATCAGGAGTACTTTTCCTGTTTCCGAAGAAATCGCTTCTGCATCTGATGATTTTTTAACAACTGTGTATCCTGAATCTTTTGCAAGTGCATAAAGGTCTGTTTTATCACTATTATTACCTGTTGGTTTAAGCAGTCCGCCACCTGCGAAATACTCAAATCCACTATCAATTAATTCAAGACCAATTTCGTAATAATTGGAACGACTTGCTTGATGGCAGTAATAGGCAGCGGGTGTGGCATGATTAAGATTAACCGTGGTAACAATTCCTACCTTATATCCAAGCTGTTTATGGAGTTTCTCAGAAATCGTTTCATAGCTGACAGTTCCTGTTTCATCCATATTAATAGTACCACTGTAAGTCTTATTGCCTGTCGAAAGCGATGTTGCAGTAGATGCTGAATCAGGACAGAATGAAGTGCTGTCATAGGTCTGTGCACTGCCTGCAACCGGAAATTCAAGAAAGCTGAGCGCTTCATCGTCTTTGACAAGAATCGTGCCATCGTTTTTACTACCCATACTTGTACCATTTTTCAGAGCATTTAGATAATAATTTGTACTTTCAATTTGTGGATAGGACATTCCATCCCCGATAAACATAAAAATATACTTGGGAGTAGATACTTCCTTTTGAGCTTTGACAGATACCTCATTTTCCTTTTCTATCGAGGTTGCGTCGTCCGCCATGTCTTTTACTTTGTTGTTTCCACAACCTGTCAATACAGATAAGGCAAACACCAGCGCTAGTGCCATACAAGTGATTTTTTTCATTCTATAACTCTCCTTTGCATTTATTTGGATTTTTTATCCTATATTTATATTCTAAATTTTGTTTGTAAAATACAAAACCAAAGTTTTGTAAAATCGACGTAAAACTATTTTATAAATTCAAAATATAGGAATTATCATACAAAGCAAGTAGAATATAACTTCTTTTTTAGAAAAAATAACTGCCAGACCTTAAACAATCTGACAGTTGATGCAAAATTAATATACAACAAAATACATTTCTTTTACAAAAAATGTAGTCTAAATCAGAACGGCGTTCCCTTCATGTTCCTGTTGAAAGGTGTACGTGCCCATTATAACAACGATGCCTTTATGGCAACAATGCCTTTGCCAAATTTTCCTCAAAATAACAGCTCCCATTTCTCTTATCAAACTTCTGTCCAATATTCTCTGCCTGTTTATAAAACCATTCTCCAAGCTCCCTACATTGGTATATCCCATCTTTTGTATAAAGCGGAAATGCTTCTGGCAGTTTTAAGGCGACAGTATCCATATCCTTGGCAAGCTGATGGAAGCACACATAGGCCCCTTTATAATAATTATATACCTTTAGCTGATCCCATAGCCCCAATGCCAGATCGATGCTTACCTCAAACTTTTTAATCGCTTTTTCCATATTTGTGTAGGCAAAGCAGCGTATTGCTGCACCAAAAAAGCTTAAATCATGTGCGCGATGTTCCATTTTCACGCTTAACTGATTTGCATATATAGCAGCCTCTCTCAAGTCTCCTCTGTCTAGTGCATCCTCCAGATAATAATATCTGTAAAGCTTAGCGGCATCACTGCAAAAATTGTCACGTCCTGCCTTTAATGGTTTTGCATATTCATCTGCTGCTTTTCTGTCTCCTATAAGCAAAGACATGTGTATTGCATAGCTACGTTCACATGCACGACAATCGGAGAGTCCATCCCTTCCCGTTTTCCAAAATCTCTGAAAATACTGGTATGCCTTATCCTGATCTATATACTGCCAAAAACGGGCAAGCTGCCACCAATAGACTCTGTGCCCGATATTAAATCTTTTTACAAGTACATAGAACTTGTCCATCATCGTTTGCCATTCCTCCATTGGAATCTGCGGGAGCGCTACCACATTGTCAAGCCCCATCTGTGTAATCATAAGATAACTCTCTGCCCCTCCATTGTCAGGCACATGATCCAGTACATTTGGATTTGCTTCATATATTTCAGTAAATTCTGATGCGATTGGCATCGTCTTAACAGGATCTCCATAAAAATATTCCTGATATGCATATTCAAAACGCCATATAAGCTGATAATATACCTCCCCTGCTTCATCTGCCTCTTTTATATAGCCTCTCAATGCCTCTATTTTTTCTGCTCCTTTTGGAACCATATTAAGTATCATCGACATTACTTCTCCGTCAAAGGAATCTTTTGCCATAATAACCCCTTTCTAATCGCACCCGCGAATAAATGTAATCTACTCTTTGCTGTTTTTCTGCCTTACAAATGGTATTCAATCAAAGCTAACAATTCTTTGTTCAATACCTTTAATTCACTCTCCCTTAAAGGATGTCCTCCTGCAAGGAGTGCTTGTACATAAAGCACCCGGACAACGCTCCTTAGCAATGTCCCATCCGTAATCTGCACCATGCGCTGTATTAGCGAGCTGTTTAGATTTAGATATAATACAGCAAGCGGTTTTTCCTCCACGCCATTGATCAAAGAAGAAAGTGCATTAGAAAATAAATTGGAGGATTTCTCTCTCACTGACTGCAACCGTCTTAAAAACTGAACTTCATCACTCACAGAATAAAGCACTGGCAGATCTACTGGAAGGAACCTTCTTACTTCCACTTTACAATCAAATTCTTTTACTGCCCGGCTGGCAGTGAAAGAAAAAAATTCCGTTTGCTCATATTCCAACGGCTGCAACTCCTTCAACACAAAGCCTATGCTCTCCTCACGAAAAGGTGTCAGAGGAAGGGCAAACATATCTGCAAGTTTCCTAATTAATTCCTCATCATTTGTATACCCAGTACATATTAAAAGCCTGCCCTGTGCCATATAAAGAGGCTTTAGCTGCTGAAATCCCGGCACTGTATTGATCCATTCTGCCTTCCCGGCATGCTTTAGATAGCTTCCTGTACAAGTTCCCTCACTCGTCTCAAATGGCAGATAATCTATAAACAGCCGAAACATCTGATCATCCCATACAGCCATTGACTTTATTGCCTGCACATGCGTATTCACAATATTTACCAGACATTCCTGCCTATCACACGCCAATTTCTTGAGATAATCTCTCACAGCCCTATCAAATTCTTTTCTTGCTTTCACAAGTTCATCATCCTCGTAAAAATCCTCCCGCGATGCTGTTGGGCGCAGGTTTTTGGTATTTAAAAAACAGCGCATAAAAAACGCCCATGATGGAAGCAGCGTATTCCCATCCTCAGTAAGCAGCATATTCTTTAAATAAATACGATTTCTGTTTTTAATGGACGGATCTGTGCGATATGACAATATAAATGCAACACCACTTAAATGTGCTGTCTGTATTGGTATCGCATCCAAAAATTCTTCCTCAAAAAGCCATTCCCCAAATGCCAATAGCTGGCTGCGCCTCATAGTAGAAAATCTTGATGGCATGTTGTTCAATTTCTCTGTGCTTCCTGACAGGTATACTGGTACTGGAAGCGCAAGTCCATAATATTGCACAAGCTCTGCAATCTTTTTTTCTTGGAAATAATGCTCCTGCCCTTTTTTCGCCTTCAATATTACCGTTGTGCCAACCTCTTTTTCTATCTGGACTGCATCAAATGGCTCTAACGTATAAGTTCCATTCTCATATCCTGTCCATATATTTGCCTGACTTTCATCCATTGGCACAGTCAGCACAGTGATAGAATCAGACACCATAAAACAAGACAAAAGCCCTATGCCAAACCTTCCTATATAATCTTGTGGGATCTGCCCGTTGACAAGCTGCGTCTTTGATGATTGTCCAATCACGGCAAGAAAACGATGTATTTCCTCTTTTGTAAGCCCCAGCCCATTATCCGCTACCTCTATCCTTTCTCCCGGAACAACTGTAATAGTAATGTACCCATCCTTCCACCCCGGCTGCCTTTCTTGCCGCATTGTAACAGCATCAACCGCATTCTGCAAAAGCTCCCTGACAAATACATCTTGACTTTTATACAAATGATTTGATAAAATATCCAACATTCCTCCAAGATTTACTTGGAAATGAAAGCTGTTATTCTCTTCCTTTCCTGAACTCTCCATAAAACTCCTTTCTGCTGGTTTGCAATGGCTAAAAAAAGAAAACAAGAGATGTCCAGCCGCGCTCCATGTGCCAGAATCACTTGTTTTCACCAGTTTTCTTGATCTACAGTTCAACTCTGCCTTCCAATGCTCTTAGAAGTGTCACCTCATCAATGTATTCCAGATCTCCGCCCACAGGAACGCCGCTCGCAATCCGGCTAACCTTTATCCCAGTTGGCTTAATCAATTTACTGATATACATCGCTGTTGTCTCTCCTTCCAAGCTGGAATTTGTGGCGATAATAACTTCACTAACGTTCTCCGCTGAAAGACGCTGCATCAGCTCCTTAAGCTTAATATCATTGGGACCTATCCCAAGCATAGGGGATATCGCCCCATGTAGGACATGATAAACACCCTCATACTTTCCTGTTTTCTCATAAGCTGCCATGTCTCTGGTATTCTCCACCACCATAATTGTAGCAGAATCCCTTCGGGAACTGCTGCAAATGGGACAATATTCTTGATCCGTAAGTGTAAAACATTTTTTGCAATACCTGACATTCGCTTTTGCCTCAGAAATAGTATTCACTAGAGTGTCAACCCGATCCTTTGGCATATTTATAATATAAAATGCCAACCTTTGTGCTGATTTTGCACCTATCCCCGGCAGAGAAGATAATTCTTCAATTAATTTTGTAATTTGACTGCTATAATAATCCATAATGATTTTAGAACGGGAAACCGCTGCCCAAACCGCCAAGCCCGCCTGTCAGCTTTGACATAGATTCCTGTGATGCCTCCTCCGCTTTTCTCAAAGCCTCATTTGTCGCTGCAACAATTAAATCCTCCAGCATCTCTATATCCTCTGGATCAACCACTTCCTTGGAGAGCTGTACCTTTGTGACTTCTTTTTTCCCAGAAACTGTCACTTCCACTGCACCGCCGCCCGCTGCTGCACTAAATTCCTTTGTCTCAAGCTCCTTTGCATTCTCCTCCATCTGACGCTGCATCCTCTGTGCCTGCTTCATCAGGTTATTCATATTGCCGGGCACACCTCCCGGAAATCCACCACGCTTTGCCATTCTTTATTCCTCCTCACTTATTTCCATATGAATCTTGCTCTGTGCCGCAAGAAAATCTGATTTGTTATCCTGCGTCTCTTGGATTAATTTCACTTCCACGGAAATCTCTTTCTGTATCACCTGGGACACAAGGCTCTCAATCTCACTTTTGTTTCTCTCCCCTGACAAATAGCCATGTGCTATCTCATCTGTCGTTATCAATAACAGGCGACCCTCACCGCCATCCCGGCATCTGCACTTCCCAAGGTATTCTTTAATCGGATGCTTCGCCTGACGAATCACTTCCGGCATAGCCTCCTTTGCTCTTCTGACATCCTCAGACTGTGCCGGCGGCAGATTTTTCGAAGTCTCTTCCTCTGGCTCCTCCCAAACAGAATCCCTCTCTGCTTCAGAAACATGCTGATCTACAAAAATTCCACTCTCTAACCGCTTTTCTATATTGGCAATTCTATTTAGCAGCGCCTCGGTATCTCTCTCCATCTCTGGCTTTGTGAGTTTAATCAAAGCAAGCTCTGTCAATACCCTCTTCTGTGCGGAATACTTAAGCTTTCCGGTAAGCTCAGAAAAAATGCGGATATAGCGCATCAACACACTGGTTTCCAGCATCTTGGCCTCCTCAAGCAATGCCTTCTTGCCCTCCTTCGAGACATCCAAAAGCTCCTCCGCATTATCTGCTGCCTGCACTAACAGAAGATTCCTCATATACCATGTAAAATCTACTGTGAATTGCCCAAGATCTCTGCCTGACATAATAAGCCCGTCAAGCTCCTGTATCACGCCCAATGTATCCTGTGCGATAATTCGCCGTAATAGCTTGCTGAATATCTCAGTATCCACCGCTCCCAGAACTTCCAAAACCTTATCATAAGTGAGCGTCTGGTTCATATGAAAGGCAAGGCATTGATCTAGAAGGCTAAGTGCATCACGGTCAGAGCCATCTGCTGCCTTTGCAATATAGCGGAGTGCCTTCTCCTCTGCCTCCACTCCCTCTTTTTCTAAAAGCTCCTTTAAATGTTGTGCAATCGCTTCCAAAGATATTCTCTTAAAATCATATCTCTGACATCTGGAAAGTATCGTAATTGGAATCTTATGTGCCTCTGTGGTCGCAAGAATAAAAATCACATATGGCGGTGGCTCCTCCAAAGTTTTCAGTAGAGCGTTAAACGCTCCTATGGAAAGCATATGAACCTCATCAATAATATAAACCTTATATTTTCCCTCTGTCGGTGAATATTGAACCTCATCACGGATCTCCCGGATGCTGTCCACACCATTGTTGGATGCCGCGTCAATCTCTATTACATTCATGGATGAGCCGGAGAGCGCTGCCCTGCACAAAGCACATGTATTGCAGGGATTTGCGCCAGTCCGATGCTCACAGTTGACCGCCCTTGCAAATATCTTGGCAATACTCGTCTTCCCAGTTCCGTGTGTTCCGCAAAATAAATAGGCATGGCCAATTCTGTCATTCTCTATTTGATTTTTTAAAGTTGTGACGATATGCTGCTGCTCTTTTATCTCATCAAAGGTACTTGGACGGAACTTGCGATATAATGCAGTATAGGACATGTCTTCTGCTCCTTATTCTTATTTCGTTATTGGATCATCACCAAAACAGATACCAATAGACTTTGCTTCCATAATAATTGGATCATTTGGATTCACCGTCTTAAGCTTACCAGCAACCTCCTGAAGCGGCACACTGACAATCTTATTGTTTCGGATTCCTGCCATATTGCCATATTCCTGCCGCATAATCATACCTGCTGCTGCCGCACCAAGCCTAGTAGACAGCACTCTATCATATGGGCATGGCTCACCGCCTCGCTGTGTGTGTCCCGGCACGGTTATGCGCACCTCTTCACCTGCCATATTCTGTATGGCATCTGCGATCTCATAAGAAATGCTTGGGAACTTCCAATTCTTTCTCTTCTCCTTAAACTCCTTTTTGCTGAGAGCCGCATCCTCCACAGACAACGCTCCCTCTGCCACCGCCAATATAGTGAAGCGTTTTCCCTGCTTCTTTCTCTTATTGATAGCATCCACCACATGCTTAATATCATAAGGAATCTCAGGAATCAAGATAATATCCGCACCACCTGCGATTCCAGCGTGAAGCGTAAGCCATCCTGCCTTATGTCCCATAACCTCCACAATAAATACTCTGCCATGAGAAGCAGCCGTCGTATGGATACAATCAATCGCATTGGTCGCAATATTTACTGCACTCTGGAAACCAAAGGTCATATCAGTGCCCCACAGATCATTGTCGATTGTTTTTGGAAGAGTCACCACATTAAGCCCTTCTTCTCGGAGCAGATTTGCCGTCTTATGGCTTCCATTTCCCCCCAGCATAACCAGACAATCCAGCTTCAGTCTTTTGTAAGTTCCCTTCATTAACTGCACCTTGTCATTGCCATCTGGATCTGGCTGCCTCATCAGCTTAAATGGCTGTCTAGAAGTGCCAAGAATCGTTCCGCCCTCCGTCAGAATACCAGAAAAGTCCCTCGATGACATCTTCTCATATTCCCCGTACATCAGACCCTTATACCCCTCCAAAAATCCGAAGATAGTAACATCCTCCACATTTTCATAAAGAGTCTTTGCCACACCGCGCATTGTCGCATTCAGGCTCTGGCAGTCACCGCCGCTTGTCAACATTCCAATTCTCATACATATCACATCCCATCTTTTAAAATAAAATTATTAATAAGTAACTATTGTTAATAATAGCATGATTTTCCTATAACCACAACATCTGTTTATAACTTTTCCAATAAACTAATATTAAAATGGAATACATTTGATTCATACCGCCAATATAAAGTTACCATGAAGGTTCTTTATAATATTCTATGTTTTCTATTGTATATTCTCCGTTCGCATTCCAACTTATTATTGTCTCCATACATCCAAGACATTCCGCTCTACCCCACGGTCCATGTAAGATTTGGGAAAATTTTAAACAGTTACGATTGTTATAACTTATAATCTCTGTACCATGAAAACCTACTGGCTCAGAATGTCCAATCAATTTCCCTGTTTCCCTATACGGCTGAATATATTCCTCTTTTGTCATATCTAGGAAAAAACTCCAGTCCTGAACCTCATCCTCTAATATTTCAATAATATTATCATAGGTTGCACCTTTAATTTGTATATGATTTTCATCCACAGAATAAATGGTGTATTTTATTCCAGCAGTGTAATCTGTATCATTGGTATAAGGAGGAATAAGATAAGAGCGATTTGCTATATCAATAATATAGATACCCGGATAAGAACCTCCAAGAAAACATTCAGCAATAATTTCCTGTACGCCATCCTCGTTAAGATCTGTGAAAAGCAATTCATTAATGGAGGATGGGTATTGTAATGGAGGTGGATCAAGATAAAAATGTTCATTATCTGAAACCGTTATCAATATTCTTGGCTGATTAACACCTTGTCGGGTAATAGAAATACTTTGACAAGGTTTATCGCTTTTTAATATTTTCCGTTCTATCGCAAGTGGTTGTTTGATGTATTCTGTTTTTTCTATATGGTATTCTCCATTAGAATCCCAGCTTATGATAATTTCCATATACCCCAGATGCCCATACCAGTGCCATGGGCAGTTTAAAGGTTCTCTAAATTTTATACAGTTTTGATTATTATAATTTACCGTTTCGATCGAATCAAGACCAACGGCATTTGTACCGCCAATCTTTGCTCCTTTTTGTTGGTAAGGCTGAAAGAAATTTTCTTTTGTAATCTCAGGATCATAGTTCCAATCCCAAATCTCATCAAATGACAAATCAACAATATTATCGAAGTTTTCACCTTTAATATGAATATGATTTTCATCGACAGAATACACATGATATTCAATTCCCACAGTAAAATCCGTTTCATTGATGTAGGGAGGAATAAGATAAGAGTGATTCGCTGTATCAATAATATATATGCCATAGTTGCCTTCTTTTAAGGAACAGACAACAATTACTTCATCGACACCATCTCCATTCAAATCAGAAAAATATATTTCATCAATATATTTGACATAATGTGACTCAGGAGGATCAAAATAAAACTCTTCCTTGGCATTAACAACTATAGATAATTTTGGCCGTTCTGTTCCTTCGTCAATAATAGAAATATTTTTGCAAGAGTTATTTTTATCTAATATAGTTACAATTTTCATGTCGGAGCTCCCTTCCTTTTCGCTTTGATAAGAATTATCATTTTCTAATATTTCTTGCTCAAAAGTAGTTTGATTTTCTTCTGCAAAAAAGGATGTCACTTCTTCTATATTTTCCTTTCTTTTTTATAATGTAAAATAAACATCTTCTCTGCTCGCGCTGGGCATCTATCAGCTTCGTTGACAATCTTCCTTTAAGTACCCATACGCATAAAAAAAGAACGTCCAGAAATCATATAATCTGTCCATTCTCCACTTTATGTGCGTCCGGTTTTGAATCCCTCCCATAGACGTTACCTCTACAGTTAACTCAATTCAGGCACCCTTACGGCACATGAGAGGTTCTGCTTAGTGCTGCTTCATTCCTGACCTGACACGGTTCACAGATTCCCATTGCGCAAGACCCAAACATCAACATCACTTATAGAGGGCAGCTCTACAAGAAAAGATCCGGGACCGGACATCACCCCTACTAGAGCGGATTGTAGGTACAGGGCACCGCTAACTCCCCGGCTGCACGCTGTTTAGTATACTCTGTTTTTTGCCATTTGTCAATATTGCATCTTCTCCCTTTTTACCTTTTCTCTAAGTTCTTTAAAGAAATCCTTCAGTATAACACTACATTCTTCCTCCAATATTCCTGTCTCAAATTCCACCTGATGATTAAACCCTTCCACTTGCAGCAAATTTAAAACCGACCCGGCACATCCGGCCTTGGGATTCCTACAGCCAATATAGACCTTGCGCATGCGTGCTTGAACAATCGCGCCAGAGCACATCTGGCAGGGCTCCAGCGTCACATACATGTCACATTCTTCCAGCCTCCAGTCACCCATCACACGGCTTGCCTTTTTAATCGCATTTAGCTCTGCATGAGACAATGTATTCTTATCGGTGGTTCTGCGGTTGTAGCCTCTTCCAATAATTTTTCCCTGATATACGATTACACAGCCAATGGGCACTTCGCCAATCTTTCTCGCTCTCTTTGCCTGTTTTAAAGCTTCCTTCATATAAATTTCTTGTTCTGTCATAGTTGTTTTCACCCTCTGCTTCTGTTATACTAAGCATATCACTACAGACTGGTAAATACAAGCATTTCACTTTAAGTTTATATCCGTGCGGTGTGTTCCACTGTAAACACAGATAAGAAAAACCGCGCAGAAATGGGGCGTCGTATGAACCTTACCTATGAGACCGATCGTTTGCTTCTCCGACTTTTAAATGAAAATGATTCTGCACAGGTCCTTTCCTTTTTGTCGCGCAACAGGGAATATTTTGATTGCTACGAGCTGGAAAAGTCGGAGCAATTTTATACAGAAGAATTTCAGAAAAATCTTCTTCATGAAGAATTTCATCAAGCGCTGAAAGGAAATCGCCTGCGGCTCTATTTCTTTCGAAAGCATGTCCCACAGCGCATTATTGGCACAGTCTCCTTTGGCAATTTACGTCATTCTTTTCACTCCTGTCAGATAGGCTACAAATTAGACCCGCTCTATCAGCATCAGGGCTATGCGGTGGAGGCAATCTGCACTGCCATCACAATCGCCGCTGCAGAATGTAGCCTTCACCGAATAGAAGCCTATGTGCTTCCCTCCAACCAGCCATCCATCCGGCTTCTTCACCGCCTTGGCTTTGAGCTTGAGGGAACTGCCAGAGACTATGCTATGATCCATGGTATTTGGCAGGATCATCTGCAATATTCCCTGTTAGTCTAAACTACATCCGAAGCCACTGATACCAATAGCCAAAATGCCCAGTCAGCGGCTTATAATCCTTTACTGGCTTAAAATGATCAAACCCAAACATCGCTGCCATAAACCTTTCATTATTATGGTACATGCCCGGTATGCCAATCATATATTGATGCTCGCCCAATTTAGCTAGTATCAGATAGCGAAAATTATAATATCCATGAAGCAGAAAGCTGTTGTTGGCAAGTCCCCAATTTTCTCTTGGGAGATATTCCAAATCTTTTAGGTCTATTTTCAGACAAGAAATATCTGGCTCATCCTCAAAAGCGACCACCTTGGGAAAGATATTTTCCAATCTGTCCCACAGTCCATGATATGTTCTTTGTTCTGTATAAGTCTGCACAGTATCTGTCTGTGAAAAAGACTGCGGCTCTGCTTTTGCTGGTATAGACTGTTTCTTTTGCATGTTTTTCTGCATTTGAGGAATAGGCTGCTTCCTTTGCACGTTCCTCTGCATTTTGGGCATAGATTGGTTTGCAGATGGTTCCTCCGGTATCACTCTCTGCGGTTCTGATACAGGCTGGATCACTGGCTGTTCCTCTGGTATGTCTCTCTCTGGCTCTGGCATGGGATGTACGACTGGCTGCTCTTCTGGCACCACTCTCTGTGGTTCTGACATGGGATGTACGGCTGGTTGCTCCTCTGGCATATTCTGAGGCTCTTTCATTGGCTGAATAACTGGCTGTTCTTCTGGTATCGTTCTCTGCGGCTCTTCCACAGGCTGAATGGCTGGTTGCTCCTCTGGACGAATCGCTGGTTGGATTTCCGGCATCTCAACAGGCTGCTCCAGCTCAGGCATTGCTTCCATATCCTTGTCGGCACTCAGACGTGCCAATTCTTCCTCCACCGCCTCCATCACTGGCATAAGCTCCGCAGCAGCAAGCCTCTCCCGCTCTGTTGTTAAAGCAAGCTCTGCTTCCACATCATATTCCTTTTCTTCCTGTCTCTCCTCTTGATTAACTGGAATAAAATTCTCTGGTGTCACAGCGTTATCATCCCAGCCCGAAGCATAGATTCGTGCCTCCTCACCCTTGTGCCGTAAAAGAACTCCGTTCATCTCTTCCAGTGGCAGTCCAGACCCTCCTATATTATCTGCTGATGTCACAGCCTTAAACTCTCCATTCCCATTCTTAATGGCAAAGCTTCCCATCCATGTACCAAGAAGCATTTCCTCCTCCCTGTGAAACAGATATGCCTCCAGCTCTTTTCCGCTCGCAGCAAATGCTCCTTTTATATTAACGTGAATCCGACACTCCCCATTTCGGACCTCCATCTTGGCAAAGCCTACATTCTTATTTTTAATCCCTCTGTCATAAGCATAAATATATGAAACAAACCTCCTATATTCTGCCAAAGCCTTCACTCCCTTTTTGACTATTCTATGCTGAAAAAAAAGACTTTATGCCATATATTTTATAAAGAACTACATCCATTTTTCAGAATATAAAAATGTTGGTTGTACAAATTATGCCAATATATTATAATAACAATAACTTTTTTAGAAGGAGGCAATGTTATATGAAAACACTTAAGGAAAATACTGGCGGCATCGTGATGTGCTTATTTGAAATTTTAGTAGGGATTCTTCTGCTTATCAATCCCGTTAGTTTTACATCAGGTATCATTATTGGTCTTGGTGTTATTTTGCTTGCTTTGGGAGCTATGGGGGTAATCGCGTACTTTAGGCTGGAGCCTATAGAGGCTGCCCGCAGGCAAACACTGACAAAGGGATTAGTTATCATAACAGCAGGATTATTCTGCATTTTCCAGACACATTGGTTTATTGTTACCTTTCCACTTCTGACAATATTGTATGGCGTGATAATTTTACTGACAGGAATTGCCAAAATCCAATGGGCTGTTGATATGCTGCGCATGAAAAAACCAAATTGGTTTCTTGCTGCAATCGCCTCTGCACTCTCTATTTTATTGGCAATTATTATTCTGTTAAATCCGTTCTCTTCTACAATATTTTTGTGGAGATTTGTAGCTATCACTCTAATCCTTGGAGCTATCCTCGATATTCTTGCACTAATTTTCAGTAGGAAAATATAATGGAGATGGATAAGTATGAAATATTAAAACAATATTTTGGATATGATTCTTTTCGGGAAGGACAGGAATTTTTCGTCGACAAAATATTAAGTGGTCAAGATGTTCTGGGAATTATGCCAACCGGTGCTGGAAAATCTCTCTGTTTCCAAATTCCTGCACTGATAATGAACGGCATTACCTTGGTGATCTCTCCGCTTATCTCTCTTATGAAAGATCAGGTGGGAAGCCTGAATCAGGCCGGAATCCATGCAGCATACCTAAACAGTTCCCTCACGGCCAGACAATATGTCAAGGCTCTGGGGCTTGCAAGACAAGGCCGATACCCCATTATCTATGTGGCACCTGAGAGACTTCTAACTGAAGAATTTTTGGATTTTGCCTTACATGTCACCATAACCATGGTAGCTGTCGACGAGGCACACTGCGTCTCTCAATGGGGACAGGATTTTCGTCCAAGCTATCTTAAAATTGTGGACTTTATCAAACAGCTTCCCATTCGTCCCGTTGTGGCAGCATTTACAGCCACAGCAACAAAAGAGGTCCGAGATGATATTATTGATATTTTAGAGCTTCGAGAACCTGCTGTATTGACAACGGGCTTTAACAGAAAAAACCTATATTTCGGCGTGTCATCTCCCAAAGATCGTTTTCATGCCATACACAATTATGTGGAAACACATCCCGATGATAGTGGAATTATTTATTGTCTGACAAGAAAAACTGTGGAGGATGTCTGGCAGAGGCTCAAGCAGGCAGGGGTAATGGTAACGCGATACCATGCTGGATTAAGTGATGAGGAAAGGCGGCGCAATCAAGATGATTTTATTTACGATCGCGCCCCGGTTATGGTGGCAACGAATGCTTTTGGCATGGGAATCGATAAATCAAACGTGCGCTATGTGCTTCACTATGGTATGCCAAAAAATATTGAATCCTATTATCAAGAAGCGGGACGTGCCGGCAGAGACGGAGAGCCAGCAGAATGTATTTTATTTTACAGCGGGCAAGATGTGATTACCAATCAATTTTTTATTGATCATAACGAAGACAATCAAGAGCTAGACCCCATCACACGAAGAATTGTGATGGAACGAGATCAAGAGCGTCTAAAGCGCATGACTTTTTACTGTTTTACAAATGATTGCCTGAGAGATTATGTTTTGCGGTATTTTGGGGAATATGGAGCAAATTACTGTGGAAATTGCCAAAATTGTATTATGCAATTTGAGGAGGTCGATATTACAGAGGCAGCAAAAGCACTGATAGGCTGTGTATCTACAAGCAGACAGCGATATGGCGTAAATGTGATTATTGATACCATACATGGTGCCAACACAGCCAAAATCCGACAGTATCAAATGAATACAAATCCCTATTATGCGGCAGCGGCTGATGTGCCCGTATATAGACTTCGGAAGATAATAAACGAACTGATGCTTAGAGAGCTTCTCACTGTGACAAATGATGAATATGCCATTGTAAAACTCACAAAACAATCTTCCTTGTTTTTGGAGTCTACAGAGTCGCTGACCATGAAAATGGCAAAGGAACAGGAACGACCCCCAAAAGAAAAAGCAGAAAAAAAGACAAAGAAAAACATGGCAGGTTCATCACTTCTCACTGAGACAGATCAAAAACTATTTGAAAAGCTGCGCACCCTTCGACTCGAACTTGCAAAAGAAGAGAACGTTCCACCATACATTATATTCTCTGACAAAACACTGCTTTCTATGTGCGTGCTAAAACCAACAAATAAAGAAGAAATGTTGTCTGTATCAGGCGTTGGTACATATAAGTATGAAAAATATGGTGAGAAATTTCTCGCTTATATTAAAAATAGACATTTATAAATTTTATATTTTTATGATAATTCATATAATAGAATTTAGTTGTGGAGGAATATCTCATGGAAAATCCTAAAAAATTATTACTCTTTGATTTGGATGGCACATTATTAAGAAATGATAAAACCATATCAGAATATACTTTAGAAATATTAGATAAGTGTAAAAATTGCGGCTGTCTTATTGGCATTTCCACATCAAGAAGCGAGCAAAATTGCTTGGAATTTATAAAAAATATAAAGCCAGATATTCTTATTTCCAGCGGTGGGGCATTGGTGCGGTCAAGTGAAAGTATTATCTATACTTCTTCCTTTTCAAAAGCAGAGACAAAAAATTTTATTGAAGTAACACGAAAAATATGTGGTATGGATTGCCAAATTACAGTTGATACATTGGATGCCAACTATTGGAATTATAAAAGTAATCCAAAAGAACAGGATAAAAGCTGGGGAGATAGTATTTATACTGATTATATTGATTTTGACCAGGAAGCTTTGAAAATTTGCGTTGAGATACCAGAATTAAATTTGGCACAGAAATTATGTGATTCTTTTTCAGAGCTTGACAGCCAACGTTTTTCGGATGGCGATTGGTATAAATTTACAAAAAGTGGAGTGACAAAGGAAAAAGCGATATTGGCAATATGTAAAACGTGTAATGTGTCTCAATCAGATATTATCGCTTTTGGTGATGACTGTGTGGATATTGGTATGTTAAAGATTTGTGGTATTGGAGTGGCAATGGGAAATGCGATACAAGAAGTAAAAGATATTGCAGATGATATCACGCTCTCTAATGAAGAAGATGGCGTAGCTGTCTATCTAGAAAAGTATATGCTTTATGCAAAATAGGTTTGTATTTTTGTTATGTAAATAAGGAATGAAATATTTTTGAGAAGGGTCCGCCCAGAGAATTGGCTATAGTCCTCCGTCACCGCGCTCCCGCTTAGTTCAAAACGTAGCGGATGCTAAACTCGTTTAAAACCTCGTTAAGCACCGACGTTTTTCAATAGGTTCCGTAGGACTATAGCCAATTCTCTGGGCTACTTTTTCGGTAATACTTGACATGTTCTTTGGCGTTTCCTTTTATTATGAAATTTGGGGGACAATAAAATATAACAACAGATAAACATATCAAATAACAACGTATCTAGCATACAGAAAAAAATAGCATAACCAAATCATTCCTATTCTCAAGGAACCTATTGAAAAACGTTGGCACTTAGCGAGGTTTCTCACGAGCTTAGTGTCCGTTACGTTTTTCACTAAGCGGGAGCACGGTGACGGAGAATAGGAATGATTTGGTTATGCGAACCTATTTCGAAAATGATTCTACAAACCTATTTTGCATAAAGCATGTTTTTCACTAAATGAGCACAGGGTGACGGAGAATTTGTAGGAGATTTGTGCCAAATAAAGATCGCATAGCTGACTATACCATCTGAATCTGGCACAAATATCACGAAAAATAAGGTGTGCCGGTAGTAGGAATGATACATTCTAAGTTATCATTTGGGAATGTTCGCTGTAATATTCATTAAAAAATAGCTTGCATATTTTTATAAATTAGAGTATACTTAAGACAATGCAGATATAGTACATCGGTAGTATGTCAGCTTCCCAAGCTGAAGAGGCGGGTTCGATTCCCGTTATCTGCTTTGAGAGAGAAAGCCACAAATTTCTTGATTTTCTAGCAAGATCGAGGAATCTGTGGCTTTCTGTTTAGGTATATTATTCTTCCATATATTTCGCCTCTTGAATCTTTATTTCTCGAACCACGGCTAAATCTATATCTTGTGCCACAATGGGCCTGTCCAATGGATCAGAAATAATTCGCACAACTGGCCTGTACGGCAAATCTGGATTCTGGCTTTTTACTATCCCTGTTGAACCATCTGACAGCCGAACCATCGTTCCATTTGGATAGATTGCAATACATTTTATAAAAGTGGAAACTAACCCAGAATCCAATTTCCCCACAGCCTCGTCCTTTAATGATGCCACAGCCTCATAGATCGTTCTCTTTTTATGATAACATCTCTCTGACGTCAATGCATCATATATATCCACAATGGAGGCGATTCTCACAAATTCATGAATTTCCTTTCCCTTTATCTGATTGGGATAACCAGAACCATCCAAGCGCTCATGATGACTCAAAGCCACTATACGAGAAAGCTCTGTTAAACTGTCATTCTTTTTCAGCACCTCATATCCCAGCACAGTGTGTGTTTTGACATGCTCATATTCCGCTTTGGTAAGTCTGCTAGGCTTATAAAGAATTTTTTGATTTACCATTGTCTTTCCAATATCATGCAACAAAAGCCCCATTGCGAGCTTTTTCGCCCTTACCCTTGGATAGTTCAGTTGTTTTGCCACCAGCAGAGAATAGATCGCCACATTGATAGAATGGTTAAAGGTACTATCATCCGAGGTACCTATCTCATTCATGCTGGCAAGAACACTGGTATTTTTTAGAATTTCATCCAAAATTTCATCGGTACTTTCTGAAAGCAGATCTGTCTTTAAAACTCCTTGACTAGAAAGAGCATTTATCGTGGAAAATAACACTTGTTTACAATGCAGCCTTGTTTCCTGATTAATAGTATCTTCCAATATAATATCCTCACTCAATCTATCTGTCACATACAAATGAGTAATCCCAAGCTTTGATAGGCTCGATATAAAACGCTCCAAATGGCTGGTTCCAACCTTAAGTAAAATGCTGTTCAAATGATAAACTGGCCTTGCCAGCACCATATCAGATGTCAATAATTCCAATGCCACTCTTCTCATAGCGATTCCCCCTACATACCATAATCCCTATCTGGGTACTACACTGCTATTCATTCCTCTAAAGTCCCAAAAACTGTAATAACTCATTGGGATAATCAATAATTGTCTTTGCTCCTTTCTGAAGCAACACCTCCTTTTCCCGAAATCCCCACGATACTAACACACTATCCAGTGAGCAATTTCTGGCTGTCTCAATATCAACCTCAGAATCTCCCACATACAAGGTAGTCTCTTTTTCAGCCTGTAATTGCACAATGGCACGCATAATATTATCTGGCGCTGGTTTTTTCTGGTATCCCTGACTATCGCCAACAGCCACAGACAGCAGGCCGGGAAAATACCTTTCACATAAATTTTTAACCGTGGCCTCATCCTTATTCGACACCACTCCCAGTCTAATCCCTTTTTTTCCTAATTGTTCTAAAAGATCAATAATTCCATTATATGGACACGTTTTATTGCGGGAATGTTCATGATAATAATCGCTATATTCTTGCAGACATCGTTCTATTTCCTGTTGTTCAATACCCTCTGGCAGCGCACGCCGAATCAGATTAATCGCCCCATTTCCCACAAAGCTTCTAATCTGTTCCAAGGTTCTCTGTGGATAATGATATCTATTTAAAATCTCGTTGACAGAATCTCGTATATCCTCCAAAGAATTAAGCAGCGTGCCATCCAAATCAAATATCACTGCATTATATTTCATAAGCGTATCAACTCTCCTTTATTTCCCTTATTATAAAATAAATCATAATATTTTTCTATGTTTTTTTACAAATAATGTAAATTAATCCAACAACCTTATGCCATTTATTAATTAAATTGAGAAATATCGTTTTTTCTGCTTTTATTTATATCCGTCCCCCTGATGCCATGATTTTCTCCGCCAAATCATTCAGATATACCCAGCGCTCCATTTTCTCTTCCAAAAGCACCTCTGTCTCTTCTTTTTCTTTTGTAAGCTCACTGAGTTTTCCATAGCTGGTTGCTGCTTGATCCATCTCTTGTTCCAGCTTTTCTATTTTTTCTTCTAATTTTGCTATCTCTTCCTCTATTGTTTCATATTCCTTTTTTTCCTGATATGAAAATTTAAGTCTTTCCGTATTTCTCTGTTTCCATTCCTGTTTGGGTTTCTCTTTTACAGTCTCCTCCGCTGGCAAAGCTCCTGCCTTTTCTATATAGTCTGAATAATTTCCCTCATACTGACGTATCTCTCCATCTTCCTCAAAGGCAAAGATACGATTTGCCAGCTTATCTAAAAAATATCGATCATGGGACACTGTAACCACAATTCCCTCAAAGCTTTGCAAGTAATCCTCCAGAATCGTAAGTGTTGCAATGTCCAGATCATTGGTAGGCTCGTCCAAAATTAAAATATTAGGTGCCTCCATCAAAATCTTTAATAAATACAACCGACGCTTTTCTCCGCCAGACAGCTTTTGGATAACAGAATATTGAAGGGAGCCTGAAAATAGAAATCTCTCAAGCATCTGGGAAGCGCTTATCATGCCATCCACTGTTTTAATATATTCTGCCACATCACGAATATAATCAATAACGCGCTTTGATTCATCCATCAACTCATTTTCCTGTGAAAAATATCCAAGCTTCACTGTCTGCCCTGTCACAACCGTTCCACTGTCTGGCTCCAGAACTCCTGTCATTATCTTTAATAAAGTGCTCTTTCCACATCCATTTTTTCCAACGATTCCTATTCGATCCCCCGGCAATAAAATATAGGAAAAATCTCGTATTAATTTTCTATCTCCAAAGCTTTTTGACAGATGTGCAAGCTCTATGGTGGTTCTTCCCAATCTTGAATACACAGAGCTTATCTCCACCTGCCCGTCAACTGTCGGTTTTTCTCTGTCTCTAAGTGCTTCAAAGCGCTGAATATGTGCTTTCTGTTTTGTGGATCGCGCCCTTGCACCGCGCATCATCCACTCTAATTCTATCCGGTACAGACTCTTATTCTTTCTTTCCGCTGCAAGCTCCATCTCCTCCCGCTGTACCTTAAGCTCAATATATCTGGAATAGTTTGCCTCATAATTATAGAGCTTTCCCTTGTCAATCTCCACTATGCGTTTTGTCACTTTATCAAGAAAATACCGATCATGTGTCACCATAACAAAAGCTCCCTGCCATTTTTGCAGATACTCCTCCAACCATTCTGTCATGTGGCTGTCCAAATGGTTCGTTGGCTCGTCCAGCACTAAAATATCAGCAGGAGTCAATAATGTGCGCACCAGTGCCGCTCGCTTTCTTTGTCCTCCTGAAAGATGAGCAGGCTGTGCATCAGCATCTGTTATGCCAAGCTTCATAAGCATTGCCCTTGCCTCTCCCTCAATATTTCTGTAGGCTTCTTTTGCTTTCTTTCCGGCAATCACATTTTCCAGAATACTAAGATTGCTATCAAATATCGGTGTTTGCGGCAAATAGATGATCTCTACCCTTCTGCCCATTGTAATGCTGCCCTCATCTGGTTCTTCCAAACCAGCTATCAATTTTAATAATGTTGATTTGCCTGTTCCATTAATGCCAAGAACACCTATTTTGTCTCCCTCCTGAATCCCAAGAGAAACCTGATCAAGCAGAAGCTTATCTGTATAGCTCTTGCTGACACATTCCATAGTAAAAAGATTCATCTTACTGTCTCCTATCCAAAGTAATAATGTTTCGTGCCTTCCTCATCTACCATACATCCGGTTTTTACATGAAATACTTCCCCTATACTGCCGCTCTCCCACACCTGTCTGGGCGAGCCTTCTATCACCACGTTTCCATCCTGAAGCAACACAATCCAATCTGCCAGACGAAGTGCATAGTCCAGATCATGCAAAACAGCCACAACTGTCCTTCCGCAATCTCTAAGCTCCTCAAGCAACCGAAATAGCTCCGTCTGATATTGAATGTCCAAATATGTGGTAGGCTCATCAAAGAGCAAAACCTCTGTCTGCCCGGCAAGCGCCATGGCAAGGTATGCCTTCTGTCTCTCTCCTCCTGACAGCTCACCAAGATTTTTATCCCGCTGATCTATAATTCCCACCTGCCTCATAGCTCGCTCACAACACTGATAATCTTCTTTGTTATAGCGCCTTGGATAAGAAAGATGCGGGAAACGCCCATGCAAAACTAGCCTTTCTGTGCGGATAGAAGAATCTGGATGACTCTGAGCAAGATAAAACATCTTCTGAGCCAATTCTTGCTGTGTGTATTCCTCCATTCTTCTGCCACTGATATAGATCTCCCCCGCCATTTTCCTGCAAAGCCCGGCAATACTTTTTAAAAGTGTACTCTTACCACTTCCATTGGGACCGAGCACTACTGTGATCCTTCCTTTGGGCATCTCTGCATCTATGGTATCTAATACAATCTTTTTGTGATAACCTGCCGTCAGACCACTAACCTGTATTTCTCCTTTCTTCTGCATCTAGCCCCTCCTCACTGTTTTCCTCGAAAGTGAAATAAAAGCCAGAGGAAAAATGGTGCTCCAAGCAAAGATAATAAAATCCCCACCGGAATCTCATAAGGTGCAAACACAGTTCGAGCTACTGTGTCACACAACGTTAAAAGCAGCGCCCCCAGAAGCACTGATACCAACAAATATGCTCGGATCTCTCCTCCCGCAATTCTTCTTGCCATATGAGGCACCAAAAGCCCTATAAAACCCAAAAGCCCAGCGAAACTAACAGCGGCACCCGCTGACACGGCCGCAAGCAAAAGGAAAAAAAATCGATATACGCCCACAGGCAGTCCTAACGTATGCGCTGTCTCTTCGCCAAGGCCAAACACTTCCAGTTCATTGTGAAAAAGTAAAAGAAGCACAACCACCACCACCACCACAATGCTAGCTATTTTTAAAACATGTAAATGAATACCTGCCAATCCGCCAATCTTAAATGCATTAGAGGCTAAAAGAGACTCCTCATGAAAAGTATAGACGGCATCTGTCGCTCCATTTAAAAAACTATTTACGGCCACTCCTGACAACACCAGAGTAATCTTAGAAGCTCCCGTTCTTTTTCCAATATAGTACACTAGAAGAACTGTAAAAAAAGCTCCCACAAAAGATGCAAATGGCAGCAACATATAAGAAGCTGGGAAAACCGCACTGCAAAGCACCACTGCAAATCCAGCCCCAGCATTAACCCCGATAATATTGGGGCCTGCCAGAGGATTATTTAGAACCACCTGAATCACCGCACCTGAAGCTGCAAGCCCCATTCCAGCAACAACTGCACCCACCACACGTGGAAGTCGCACATAAAGCAGAATCCTTCCCGAACCATTTATCTCACCCCTCAAAAGAAGCAAGATATCCTTGCCTGTCACAGAAGCCGCCCCACAAAACATCCCAAGGCCGATCGCGGCAAGTAAAAGTACTATCAATGTAAAAATTATCAATCGTTCTCTTCTATTTCTTGCCATACAAAATATCTGCTAATATTTCGTAGCTTTCTCCCCAACGGTTATTCGGCTTATTGTGAAACAACTCCTTCTCAAGAACATAAAATCTATCCTCCTTCACTGCCGTAAGCTCCTGCCACGCAGGATTGGAAGCCAAAAGCTCATCCACCATAGAAAGTGCCGCTTCCTGTGAGCTGCCCATGGTCGTGACAAAAATAAAGTCTGGATCAGCGACAAGAATCGCTTCCATACTTAGATCCTCCAAAAGACCACTATCACTATCCGCAATATTTTCACATCCCAGATCCAGAAGCATCTTTCCTGTCATAGTATCACTGTTCTTTGCCCTGACCCCTGTGGAATATGCCCGAAGAAGCAGAACTTTTGGACTGCTGCCATCTGCTCTTGCTATCTGCTCCTCAATCACTTCCTGTACCAATGCCACATTCTCCTCATACAATTTCTTGTTCCCAGTAAAATCTGTGAAAATTTCCATCATACCTTTGTAATCCTCAAAGGTCTCTATATCAAAATATGCTGCCACAATCCCTGCTTTATCTAATGTGTCATACAATTTTACATGGCCGGGAATAGCAGATGATAAAATCACAAGTTCCATATTCTCCGCCATAAGTGCTTCCGCAGATGGAGTTTTCAATGCTCCAAGATTTACGGTCTCAGGATGTGCATCCAAGATCTCTTCTGCATCCTCCGAGGTGCCAGCAAGCTCACCTCCTGCAAGCAACCATGCCTGTGCAAGACTCTCTGAAAGCACCGCTGTTCTCTCCCCGCCTTTCAGTCTGATCTCATGTCCTAATGCATCTGAAAATACAACTTCTGTCTCAGCTTCACTATTCTGTTGTACATTAGGCGAACTCTTACACGCTCCCAATGTCAAAACACCACCCAACATCAAAAACAAAAACACAACTCTAACCCAATATCTCTTTATCATACACTCTCCTCACTCGATTTCTAACTTTTACTAATTGTAACGGAATCACATAGATTTTGCAACTGAAATGTGATATACTCAGATTATAGTCATAATATTTACATCGTGGAAAGGCGGTATTCATATGATTTCTAAAAAAGCTGTTATCCGACAAGATATCTTAACTCCAGATTTTGTAGTGGAAATTGCAAAAAAATGTTCTTCTTTTCATTCAACCATTACCATGTACGCAAGAGATCAGACGGTTAATCTAAAAAGCATTGTCAATATCTTTGGAACAGAACTGAATAAGGATGAAGAAGTAGAGCTGGTGTTTTCGGGAAATGATGAAGAACAGGCATGTGAGGCTATTCTTCAGCTTTTAGAAAATTAACAGTACTATTACAACATTATTCCATACTGGGATATAAATCAGCCGATTCCATTGCTAGCATGTGTCTTAAAAATCATTTCTACCACCTGCACGTCTCACTTTACAAAAGATTTGTGACGCACATCTGGCAGAAAGCATTTTTAAGACATGCTCTAGTCTGACAGA
>CAMUFS010000002.1 GCA_947088195.1 uncultured Clostridia bacterium | reverse complement strand
TACAAATAAACAATACATATGTTTTGTATAAAGTATAGATAGTTTGTAACGAATAAAGGAAAAGTACGATATATAGATAGATACATAAAGGAGGAAGGGCATGGATGAGTTGTATAGAGAGTATGCTAAGGTGGTGTATCGGTTTGTTTTTTCATTGTGTGGGAATTCGCATATTGCGGAGGATTTGACTCAGGAGACTTTTCTTCAGGCTTATAAGTCAATAGAGAGCTATAATGGAGTGTGTAAGATGTCTGTGTGGTTGTGCCAGATTGCCAAGCATCTTTGGTATCAGTATCTGCAGAAAAATAAGCGGGAGATTGTGATGGATATTGAGGATGAGCATTATGGAATGATGGGGGATAGTGCAGAGACAGAGGTGCTTTCTCATTATGGAATAAAGGAGATCTTGAAGCGAATGCAGAGTCTCCCAGTGCAAATGCGGGAGGTAATGTATTTGCGTCTAACGGGGGATTTATCTTATAAGGAGATAGGAGAGATTTTGGGGCACAGTGAAAATTGGGCGAGAGTCAATTATTATAGGGGCAAGGAATTGTTATGGAAGGAGCTGAAGGAGAATGAGTGAGATAAGCTGTGAGATTATTAAAGATTTGTTGCCTTCTTATGTGGATGGTATTTGTTCTGTGCAGACAGTGGAGCTGGTGGAAGGACATTTGGAAAATTGTGCAGAATGTAGAGGAACGGCAGAGCGTATGAAATCCACAGATATGGGAGGTGGTTTTGAGGAAAATGGTGAGGATTTAGAACATATTGATTATATGAAAAAACTAAAACAACATATATTGAATAAGAGTTTGTTTAGCTTTGGGATTTTATTTTTTTTAGTAGTGGTTGGAATGGTGATGGTGCTTTATAAGGGAGGCAGTGTGAGTGTATATTGGTATTATTTTTCAGGACCAATTTTATTGATAGCTGCGTATGTGTTGCTTGCAGATCATACAGTTGAGAGCAGAGCTGCAAAATGGAAGCTTTGGATAGGAATAATTGGAGGAGGAAGTATTGTTTACATGGGGATTTTGGAGAATTGGATGCTCCATGTTATACGGACAGGAAGATTTCCCAAAGGGATGGCTCAGGCTGATATAGGACCGTTTGTGTATAGTCAGTTTGTGGTGGTTGCACTTCTGTGTGCAGTTCTTTTTATTGTGGCAATTAGTATGAGTATACGAACAGGGAATCGTTGTAGTTTTGTGCTGGTACTTAGTTGCATGGGAGGATGTGCAGCGCTTACCTTTATTTCATTGTTAAAGAGGATGGATGAAAAAGAGAATTTTTTTGGTTTGAGAAATCGTGTGCTTGGTGTAATATTGTTAGAAGGAATTGTTTTTTTATTTCTTTTTTGGATGATTGAGAGAAGGAAAAGGAAAGAAAAAATTATTCATTAGGAAGCTTTTCGAGAAGGTACATTTTTCTAGATAGAAAAATGTACCTTTTTGTATTTTTTTACAGAGAATAATAGTAAAAAAAGTATGGTTGGATTGTTTTTTGAATGGATTGATATGGTTTTAGGATACATTTTTTGAAGGTCGAGAAATGTACCTTTACATATGAAAAAGGAGGGAATAGACTAAAAATACAGTGGTAACATTTCCCATAAACTTTGAGAAAAGGAGGAGAGGGTATTATGGTAAAACGAACCATAAGAAAGTTCAAAAAAGCATTGGCGGCTGCTATGGCAGTGGTTATGGTATGCTCCAATGCAAATCCGTTGTATGCGGACATGGGCTTTGTAAATCAGTCGGGGGGGGTAAATCGGACAATGTAGTACTTCAGGATATTACATTGGAGCTTGATTTAACCGAAGGACTGAACACCGGGGAAACTTACATGTACGATATGGTAAGTGTGGGCAAGGAAATGGCCTATACCAGTGAAAAAGTTACAATGTCAAATGTAGATATGACAGTTTCTGGATATGTGCAAGGAAAGGCTGGTCCGGTAGAGGAGGATATAACACAGACAGGTATCCGCTTTACACCAGAGTATAACGGGACACTTCAGGTGGCAGGACAGCTTGAATCAGGAGAGACATTCCAGATTGCACAGGTGACAGAGGTATCAGCAGTCAGCGGCAGTGCAGTAAAGGTAGTGTTTGACTATGAGAATGACAAGGAAGAGGCAGATAATATCTTATTTGATAAATTCTCTGTAAAGGCAGGGGAGACCTATTATATTGGTGCTGAGAAGTCAGATATGAAGGTTTCTATGTTCTCTTATGCATTTCGGGGGTATTTTGATTCAGGGATTAGTCTTACAAGTGATGCACGGGCAGTAAAAGAAATCGAAATATTAGATTTAACGAATGGTTTAGAAGTTGGACAGACCTATATGGATGGAATGATCTGTGTAGGTACAGCAATGACATATACAAAAGGAAATACGACATTATCAAATGCAACAGATACAGTAGAAGGGTATGTCACAAACGGAACCAATCCTAATATTCAGGATGGAACAGGAGCATTGATTCAGTTTACACCAAAGAAAGATGGAACAGTTCAGGTGGCAGGACAGCTTGGTGCTGGTAAGAAATTCTGTATTACAGAAGCAGGAAGCAGTACACATAATATCGTTTATACCAATGAGACAAGTGCAAAGCAGGATATTATGTTCGATGAGTATGTGGTAAAGGCTGGTAAGACCTATTATATTTATGCAGATGGGACGAAGATGCGCTTTTATTTGCTTAAATTTGGTTATGAAAAAGAGAGTACAGGTCCAATGAAGGATATAACAAAAGAGCTGGATATATCTACTGGCTTGGAAGTTGGACAGACCTACATGGATAATATGATCAAAGTAGGTACAGCAATGACATATACAAAAGGAAATACAACCTTATCAAATGCAACAGATACAGTAGAAGGATATGTCACAAATGGAACCAATCCTAATATTCAAGATGGAACAGGAGCGTTAATTCAGTTTACACCAAAGGAAGATGGAACGGTTCAGGTGGCAGGACAGCTTGGTGCTGGCAAGAAATTCTGTATTACAGAAGCAGGAAGTAGTACACATAATATCGTTTATACCAATGAGACAAGTGCAAAACAGGATATTATGTTTGATAAATTTGATGTAAAAGCAGGGAAAACTTATTATATCTATGCAGATGGAACAAAAATGCGTTTTTATCTGTTAAAATATGTCTATCAAGTAGAAGACACAGGCTCTGCCATAAGTAATATACCAGCATTTCCGGGTGCGGAAGGCGGCGGTAAGTATATTACAGGAGGAAGAGGAAAGCAGGTTTATACGGTAACAAATCTTACTGATGATGTGAATAGTCCTGCGGAGGGTTCTCTTCGCTGGGCTTTGGATGAGTCTGTAAAGACAAATGGTGGTACGATTGTATTTAATGTTTCTGGTAATATTGAGCTGGCAGGTTCCTTGCGTTTTGACAAGGTTAAGAATGTGACAATCGCAGGGCAGACTGCGCCGGGAGATGGTATTACAGTTTCTGGCTATGATACCAATTTAAGTAATTCAGAAAATATTATTATCCGCTACATTCGATTCCGTCCGGGTGCTATTAATGTTCATTCTGGTGGTGATTCCATGGATGCAATGTGGGGACGTGATAATAAGTACTTTATGATCGATCATTGTACATTTAGCTGGAATACAGATGAATGTCTTTCTCTGTACCGCGGTGAGGATGGAACAGTACAGTGGTGTATGGTGTATGAGAGCTTGACTTTGTCTGGACATTCGAAGGGCAGACATGGGTATGGCGCGATTGCAGGAGGGGATAATGTAACCTTCCATCATAATTTATATGCAAACCATACCTCCAGAAATCCTCGTATGGGTGGTGGCTATGCAGGCAAAGCAGATAATGAGCATGTGGCAGTCGTACAATTTAGCAATAATGTAATATACAACTGGGGCTTTAACACTACATATGGCGGTGGCCAGACATTTACAAACTTTGTAAATAATTATGAGCTTGCAGGACCGGGAACAAGAGATCAAGTAAAGCATTGGGTAATTAATCCCGGTGAGACTGGAAAATTAGGCGGTTTTTATATTAATGGAAATTACAGAAATGGTGAGCTTACACCTCTGATTACAATGGATAATATCGCTGAGTATGGAAGGTTTGGCGGAGAAGAGAGTGGAGCAACCATGACCACTTTGTCTAATACAGAGTATAAATCTGCGGACAGTGTGGGACCGAATAATGGAATTACAAATAAGGGCTTTGATGAGTTTTTGGTGGATCAGATTGAGCCTGCACAGGGAATTTTTGGAGAGATTTTGAGCCAAGCAGGTGCAACCTATCCAAGAAGAGATGCCATTGATGCTAGAGTGGCAGCCGAGGTTGCATCAGGGCTGGGACGTTATGTCAACACAGAGTATGAAGTGGGCGGATTTTTGACAGAGGGTAATAAAATTGTTGAAGATCGCGGAAGTAATTTTGATACGGATAAGGATGGAATTCCTGATAGTTGGGAGACGGCACATAATTTAAATCCATCCGATCCTTCAGATGGAAGTAAGGTATCTGCGTTATCTAAATCTGAGCTTGGAGTGGATGGTTATACCAATTTGGAAGTATATTTAAATTCACTTGTGGAAATAGATCATGAGGCAGAAAATCCTACAGCAGAAATTACTTCTCCTGCCAATAATGCAATGCTTCAGAAGGGTGAGGCGGTTACTGTTACAGTGAATGCCACAGCACATGTTGGAAATATTGACCATGCAGATTTTTACTATAGTACATTAACAGGAATTACAAAGTTTGGAACAGCAGCAGGTGGTTCTTCCATGAGCTGTGAGCTTCCTGATTTGCCGGATGGATCTTATTTTATTTCGGCAAGAGTATATGATACAGAGGGAAATGCGACACAGACAACAGCACATGAGGTACATATCAATGTGAGCGATGCTGAGCTTAAGGCAGAGGGATGGGATTCACAGAGCATTGGTAATGTAGATGTTGAGGGGTATGGAAATCTGGAGAATGGTGTTCTGACTGTCAAGGGTAATGGTAAGCTTGGCAAGGCAGAAGGCAGTATTTCTGGCACAGAGAAGGCAAATGCAAAACAGGATGCTTTCCATTATGTGTACAGAGAGATAACTGGCGATGTGGAGATTACAGCGAAGCTGGAGTCCATCAGCTCGGTGGATAATCATGCATTTGCTGGTATTATGGTTCGTGCAGATCTGGACAATGATGCAGCATCAGCGGCACTTGGATTATCATGGACAAAGACAGATGAATCTGTGGGTGTGCCGTGGGGCATGTATCTGACAGGAAGAGATGTCAAGGGCGAGAATTTTGATTATCTTGGTGAGACGATTGATGATGTTTCTAATGCAGAGAAAGAAGGAATTGCATTAAGACCAGCAGTTAAATTTAAGAACGGTGCGACAGAGCTTGGTTATTGGATGCGTCTGGTTCGCAGCGGGAATAACTTCACAGCGTATTGTTCTGCAGATGGAGTTTCATGGGAGATGATAGGAACTCGCACAGTGGAGATGCCAGAAACGGTATATGTGGGCTTTGCCGCTGAGAGCAATAGAGTGGCAAATGAGATAGAGCAGGTAAATACCGCCCGTTTCTCCAATGTGAAAATCAATGCAGATATTTATGACATTACTTATGAACTGGAAAATATTGAGATTGCGGACAGGCCAGAAACTGTGGCAAAAGGAAATGATATTGTTGTCACTTTGACTACAACAATGGGATATCGTCTGCCAGAGACAGTTCAGGTGACAATCGGTGATGCAGCGCCTGCTGAGATGGCACTTGAGCTTCTTGATCCACTAGAAGGAATTTTGACAATTAAGAATGTGGCTGGGCCAGTGACAATCGCAGCGAAAGCATTGGTGGACAAGACAGGTGTGGAGCAGGTTGCACCTGAGATTGTAGAATTAGAGGGAAATAATTATCTTACTGTCACAGAAGAGAACGGTGCACTGATCTTAAAGCAGACAGCAGAAAAAGGAAGAATTACAAAAACAGCGGGAACTGATCTAGCACAGAATGTAAGCTATTTTGTATTTCCAAAGACCACAGATGGAGAGACTATGGAGGTTGACATTACCATTCTGGAGAGAACTGATAATACAAGCAAGGATAAGGGATTGTTTGTCGGTGTGTTTGAGATAGGGAATGGAGAAGAAGAATTTAGCTCCTTAGGTTTTCGACATGTATCTGGAACCTCCACAGAGATGGGCGGTTTGACAGGCTATTGGACAAAGGCAAATGGTTCTTCTGGTAATGGCGGAAGTAAGTCCAACAATGGTATGCCAGCTAATGATATGCATACCAAACCAAGCTATGAGATTGGAAAGACATATCATGTAATATTTGAAAAGACAAAGGATGGCTATAAAGTTACCTATCAGGGAACATATGCAGATGCGGCTTCTGGAGTATACCCAGAAGGTGCGACAAACAGCCCAGATATGGATCTGTATAAGGTATTTTCTGACAGACGTCCTGCTGAGACAGATGAAGTGCAATATGGATTTGCTTTGCTTGGTGTTACAGCAAAGATAGAAAACATGCAGCTTACGGATTCTAGGGGAAGAACCATTTATTTGCAGAATGACGGACCAGCAAGTGTGGAGCCAGAAGAGGATGTTAAGATAACCATTCCGGCGGATGGATTGTCGAAAGAAGCTATTATAGCAGAGCTTCCCGCAACGGTAAATGTAAAATATCTTTCTGGGACATATAAGCAGACAACTGTCACATGGGATACTTCTTCTTTAAAGGATGCTTATACAGAGAATGAGGAGATTGTACTGGAAGGTACAGTAGAGGGTGCAGAGGCATTGACAGTATCTGTAAAAGTAATTTTGACAAAGGATGGTTCAGAGCCAGAGGAGCCAAGTGAACCAGAAGAACCGAGCGAACCAGAAAATCCAAGTGAACCGGAAGAACCGAGCGAACCAGAAGAACCGAGTGAACCGGAAAATCCAAGTGAGCCGGAAGAGCCGAGTGAACCAGATAAGCCAAGTAAACCAGATAAACCAAGCAAGCCATCTTATGATGATGACGATGATGACTACGATGACAGCAGTTCCAGTTCTTCAAGTAGTTCAGGTACAAGTACCAGTGAGACGGTACCAAAGCTTACCTTTACAGAAAGGAAAAATGCGCAGAATGTTCTGGGAACTAGCGTAGGGATTAACAATGTCCGTGTGACTGGAGAAGGAAAGCTTATCGTTGGAACGAATCATGAAGTTGTATTTTGTGAGAAGGATGGAACATTGGCAAAAGACAGATGGCAGAAGGTGGAGAACGACTGGTATTATTTCCAGTCAGACAGCAAAGCTGCAGGTGGCTGGATTAAACCGGGTGATCAGTGGTACTACCTCGATAAGCAAAGTAAGGTTATGGAGACAGGCTGGCTTTTGACAGAGAATAATCAGTGGTATTTGCTTGATGATGTCAATGGTGATATGAAGACGGGTTGGCAGTTTAAGAACAACAAGTGGTACTTGCTTGATGATGTCAATGGTGATATGAAGACGGGTTGGCAGTTTAAGAACGATAAGTGGTATCTGCTTGATGATGTCAATGGTGATATGAAGATTGGCTGGCAGTTTAAGGATGGCAAATGGTATTATTTGACAGAGAGTGGAGCTATGATGGCAGATGCCATAACGCCGGATGGTTATCGTGTGGATGCATCTGGTGCATGGATTCAATAAAATAAAATAGAATAAAATACTGTTTTATGTAACAGATGGGAAGGTACATTTCTTCATGTGGGGAAATGTACCTTTACATTTTTTTCTGAGAAAGATAAACTACAAACAAAGTGGTGCGGTTGTTTTTGCATTTTATCTGTGATATGATGGAAGGGAATATATTATAGAGAGGATGGACAGAGAAAATGCTTGGAATTATAGGTGCAATGGAGGAAGAAGTATCAGGATTGAAGGATAGGATGACGGTATCACGCACAGTGAGGAAGGCTTCTATGGAGTTTTGGGAAGGTGTGCTTGAGGGGACATCCGTCGTGGTTGTAAGATGTGGCGTAGGGAAGGTAAATGCAGCTATCTGTGCGCAGATACTGGCAGATGAATTTCATGTGACAGCTATTGTGAATACTGGTATTGCAGGCTCGCTGAAGAATGAGATCAATATTGGTGATATTGTTCTCTCAACGGATGCTATGCAGCATGATATGGACGCGACAGGCTTTGGTTATGCCTATGGCGTGATTCCACAGATGGAAAATTCTATTTTTCAGGGAGATGAGAAGCTGCTTGCTCTGGCAAAAGAATGTTGTGAGCAGGTGAATCCTGATATTTCTGTTTTTGCAGGAAGAGTTGTGAGTGGCGATCAATTTATTTCTGATAAGGAGAAGAAGGATTGGATATCAGAGCAGTTTCATGGCTTCTGTACAGAGATGGAGGGGGCAGCGATCGCGCAGACAGCATATTTGAATCAGATTCCGTTTTTGATTGTTCGTGCGATTTCCGATAAGGCAGATAACAGCGCACATATGGATTATGCTGAGTTTGAGCGCAAAGCGATCCAACATTCTGTGAACTTGATGACAGAAATAGCCAGACGTTTGCAGTAAGTGCCGCAAACAGACATAAGAATAGAAAAAGCTGGCGAAACATGTCGCACAAAAATTCTCGTAACTATCTTTCCAAATTTTTCCAGTTATGCTAATATAAGGTTGTCATAAGGAATATATTTGGAATAGAAAGGGGAATTTGTATGTTTGCGAGGATAGTGAATGAATATTGGGTGCTGTATGCAATGGTAGTGGTGGCTGTTGTGGGGATGCTAAGCCGTCTGTGCCTGAGCGGGGTTTACCGTGGGCTATTAAAAGATTTAAAGCGAAACGGCGCGCCAAGGAATCGCCTGATCCGGCAGCTAAAGGCTAATTATGAGAGCTGCTGCCAGAGGGAGGAGCAGATGAAAGATATGGATTCCTTTATTAGTGCAACTATCTACAATCATCGGTTTTTTGGGATGACGATCGACGGTCTAAAGCGGATATCAGGACAAGCTTTGTTTTTATGTCTTATAATGGGAGCTGCTGTTCTTTTGAGCGGGGAGTATCTTGGCATCAGTCAGGGAGTTTTGGAGCTATATACTGCGGTGGGGCTATTGTTGCTGGCAGGTATTATGGATATTACATGGCTTGGCAATGCTGGACGAAAGCAGGAGCTTTTGGAGGTCGCTGTGCTCAATTATCTGAATAATCGTCTTCCAGCAGAGGCGTGGGAGAGGAGCAGGCAGACGGAGAAGGAAGCATTGATCCATGAGCTGAGAGAGAAGCGGGCGGATGGAAGAATTTCTGAGGAGGAAGAGACAGAGATTAAATATTTGAAGAAATCGTTAGAGCAGATTGCTTCAGAGAGAGAACAGGGAGAGCCAGATGCCCCCTATATGCTGACGCCTGCAGAGGGCAGGCTGGTGGAGGAAATTATTGAAGGATTTTTGGGGTAAACAAGTGATAACTATTGCTATTATTGTTTAAATTGGATATAATAAAAGAGATTGAGAAATAATTAACAGATGCATAAGACATGCATGGAAAAGTGCAAAGGAGTGTGTAAAAATGGCGAAGGTGACATTTGATTATGGCAGGGCGGCGAATGTGATCGCTCCACATGAGATGGAGAGTATGGCGGAGATCGCCGCAAAGGCAAAGGAAGTATTACTAAAAAAGTCTGGTGCGGGAAATGACTATTTAGGCTGGATTGATCTTCCGGTAGATTATGATAAGGAAGAATTTGCAAGAATCAAAGAGGCAGCGAAGAAGATTCAGAAAGATTCAGAGGTGCTGCTTGTAATTGGCATCGGCGGTTCTTACCTGGGAGCACGGGCAGCAATCGAATTTCTAAGGCATAATTTTTACAACAGCGTATCAAAGGAAGTACGCAAGACGCCGGAAATCTACTATGTGGGCAATAATATCAGCAGCACTTATATCACTCATCTGATGGAAGTGATTGGCGACAGGGATTTCTCTGTTAATATTATCTCAAAATCTGGCACGACGACAGAGCCTGCTATTGCCTTCCGTGTATTTAAGAAAAAGCTTGAACAGAAATATGGCAAGGCAGAGGCAGCAAAGAGAATATATGCGACGACAGATAAGGCGAAGGGAGCACTTAAGAATCTTGCCACAGAGGAAGGATATGAGACATTTGTGGTTCCCGATGATGTAGGAGGAAGATTTTCTGTTCTCACAGCGGTGGGATTGCTTCCGATAGCTGTGAGCGGCGCTGATATTGACAAGCTGATGGAAGGTGCAGCAGCAGGAAGAGAGGCAGCTCTTTCACAGCCGTTTGAGGAGAATGACGCGATGAAGTATGCGGCGGTGAGAAATATTCTTCTTAGAAAAGGAAAAGCGATTGAGATTGTAGCAAATTATGAGCCTTCTCTTCATTATATTGGCGAGTGGTGGAAGCAGCTTTATGGCGAGAGCGAGGGAAAGGATCAGAGAGGCTTGTTCCCGGCAGCCGTTGATTTGACAACAGATCTTCATTCTATGGGGCAGTTTATACAAGATGGCGCAAGAATTATGTTTGAGACGGTGCTGAATGTGGACAAGCCTCAGTGTGAGGTATTTTTGGAGGAGGAGCCAGTGGATTTGGATGGCTTGAATTACCTTGCAGGCAAGAGTGTAGATTTTATCAATAAATGTGCGATGAATGGCACAGCTTTGGCACATACCGATGGACAGGTGCCAAATCTTATGGTGACAATCCCAGAACAGAATGAATTTTATCTGGGTGAGCTGTTTTATTTCTTTGAGTTTGCATGTGGCGTGAGTGGTTATATACTAGGAATTAATCCATTCAATCAGCCAGGTGTGGAGAGCTATAAGAAGAATATGTTCGCTTTGCTTGGCAAACCGGGGTATGAGGCACAGAGAGAAGAATTGATGAAGCGTCTATAAAAAGCTATATATGGGTTAAAGATCAAGTATAGTTTGGATGGTATCCAAATCATGTAGGGAAATGCCCGTATCCGTGACAGATGGACGGATGCGGGCATTTTGTAGTATAATGAAAGGGATGACAGAGAGAGGAGGATACCATGATGTCGGAGAACAGGGAATGGACGTTGGAGGAATTATTGTCATTGGCAGAACAGAAGCAGTTTCGGCGGCTGAAGGAGCTTCTTTCCGATATGAATGAAGTGGATGTAGCAGCTTTTATCGAGGAACTAAATTCTGAAAAGACCGTGGTGGTATTCCGAATGCTTCCCAAGGAGCAAGCAACGGATGTGTTTGCGTGTCTTCCAATAGAGAAGCAGGAACATATTATTAATAGTATTACAGATTCAGAGATTAAATATATTATCGAGGATCTATTTGTGGATGATGCCGTGGACATGCTAGAAGAGCTGCCCGCAATGGTAGTAAAAAGGGTGCTTAAAAATGCGGCGCCAGACACAAGAGCGCTTATCAATCAGTTTTTAAATTATCCTGAAAATTCGGCAGGAAGCATTATGACAGCCGAGTATATTGGGTTAAAGAAGAATATGACCGTAGAACAGGCATTTGCTTATATACGGAAAAATGGTATAGATAAAGAGACAATCTATACCTGCTATGTGACAGATAACAAAAGAAAGCTGGAGGGAGTTGTAACCGTTAAGGATCTGCTGATGAATCCTTATGAGAAAATTCTTGGTGATATTATGGACGACCGTGTGATCAAGGTTGTCACCACAGAGGATCAGGAGTTGGTGGCAGAGACCTTTAATAAGTATGATTTGCTCTCCCTGCCAGTTGTGGATCAGGAGAATCGTTTGGTCGGCATTGTCACGGTCGATGATGCGGTGGATGTTATGCAGCAGGAGGCAACGGAGGATATTGAGAAGATGGCGGCGATGCTGCCAAGCGAGAAGCCATATCTAAAGGAGTCTGTATTTAACTTAGCTAAGAATCGATTGCTCTGGCTACTGGTGTTGATGTTTAGCAGCATGATCACCGGAGGGATACTTGCGAAGTATGAAGCTGCCTTTGCGGCGCTTCCGCTTTTGGTGACATTTATTCCTATGTTGACTGGAACAGGCGGAAATGCGGGAAGTCAGAGCAGCACACTGATAATACGAGGATTGACGACAGGAGATGTTGAACCAAGTGATATTTTGAAAGTGGTGTGGAAGGAAATTCGAGTAGGTGTGATTGTGGGTGTGGTTTTGGGATTTATTAATTTTATCCGTCTTGTTATTATGTATCCCGGCAATACCATGATATGCCTGACAGTGGTGTTAAGCTTATTTTGTACAGTGATTATGGCAAAGACGATTGGCTGTATGCTCCCGATCGCTGCGAGCAAGCTAAAGCTCGATCCGGCGATTATGGCAGCGCCGCTTATATCAACAATTATAGATGCTTTTAGTCTGATAGTATATTTTCAGATTGCTTGTCGTCTGCTAGATATATAGAGAAATACAAGAGTGAGAGATAGAGCTTGTGCGTCATACATGGCGCAGAAATGAGGAAGAGGATGCTAGAACAATTAAAAGAAGATGTCTACAAGGCAAATATGGAGCTTGTGGAAAAGGGGCTGGTTATCTATACATGGGGCAATGTCAGTGGAATCGACAGAGAGAAGGGCTTGGTAGTTATCAAGCCAAGTGGTGTGGATTATGATGTTATGAAGCCGGAGGATATGGTTGTGGTGGATATGGAAGGAAAGGTGATTGAAGGAATGTATAAGCCATCTTCCGACACGCCAACACATCTTGTGCTGTATCGCACCTATCCCAATATAGGTGGTGTGGTGCACACACATTCGGCGTGGGCAGTCACTTTTGCGCAGGCTGGGATGCATATACCAGCTCTTGGCACCACCCATGCAGATTATTTCTTTGGGGATATTCCATGTACTAGAGATTTGACGGCGCAGGAGATTGCGGATGCATATGAAAAAAATACTGGAAATGTGATTGTGGAGACAATCGGTGAGAAGGACCCGATGGCAGTTCCCGGTATTGTGGTGAAGAATCATGGTCCCTTTTCCTGGGGAAAGAATCCAAAAGAGAGCGTTTATCATGCAGTGGTGCTTGAAAAAGTAGCAGAGATGGCATATAAGACCATGACGCTTAATCCGCGTGTGGAGCGTGTCGGGCAGTATCTTCTCGACAAACATTATTACAGAAAACATGGGGCAAATGCTTATTATGGACAGGATAAGGAATAGGCAGTAAGTGCAGAAATGAGGAAAAGATGGAGATAACGGATATTATTTCTAGCGGTAGAGCTGTGCTGGGAATTGAATTTGGTTCGACCAGAATAAAGGCGGTCCTAATTGGAGAGGATCATGTTCCGATTGCGTCGGGAAGTCATGACTGGGAGAATCGTTATGAAAATGGGATCTGGACGTATCATCTTGAGGATATTTGGGATGGTCTTCAGGATAGCTATAAAAAGTTGTCTACAGAGGTGAAGGAGCGATATGGCATAACCATACATAAATTGGCAGCGATTGGGTTTTCTGCCATGATGCATGGCTATATGGCATTTGATGCCAAGGGAGAGCTTCTGGTTCCATTCCGTACATGGAGAAATACCATTACAGAAGAAGCAGCAGAGAAGCTTTCTGCGACATTTGATTTTAATATTCCTCAGAGGTGGAGCATCGCACATTTATATCAGGCGATATTAAATGGTGAGGAGCATGTAAGGGACATTGCATATCAGACAACACTTGCGGGATATATCCATTGGAAATTGACGGGGGAGAAGGTGCTTGGCGTTGGGGAGGCGTCTGGTATGTTCCCGATCGATCCGTCAACCGGTGATTTTGATAAACGGATGATGGAACAATTTGAAAAGTTGGTTGAGGATAAGCAGTATCCGTGGAGACTTGAAGCTATCTTTCCCAAAGTGCTCCGCGCTGGAAAGATGGCAGGTGTGTTGACAGCCAAGGGGGCCAAGCTTCTTGATGTCAGTGGAAATCTGGAGTCGGGGATTCCTCTGTGTCCGCCGGAGGGAGACGCCGGAACTGGAATGGCGGCGACCAATAGCGTGGCGCCAAGAACTGGAAATGTGTCGGCGGGAACTTCCGTTTTTGCTATGGTGGTGTTGGACAAGCAGCTTAAAAAGGTACATCCAGAGCTTGATTTGGTGACAACGCCAGCAGGAGATACCGTTGCTATGGTTCATTGTAATAACTGCACCTCTGATTTAAATGCATGGGTATCTATATTTAGAGAATTTGCAGAAAGCTTTGGTGTAGAGGCAGATATAGATAGTATATATTCGACTTTATATAAGAAGGCCTTGGAGGGGGAGGCAGATTGCGGCGGACTCCTTGCCTATAATTATTTTTCAGGAGAACATATCACGGGCTTTGAAGAGGGCAGACCCTTGTTTGTCCGCACGCCGGAGAGTCGATTTACATTGGCAAACTTTATGCGCACGCATCTGTTTACTTCGCTTGGGGCTTTAAAGACGGGACTAGATATTCTTCTTCAAGAGGAGAAGGTAATCGTTGACAGAATCTTTGGCCATGGGGGATTGTTTAAGACAAAAGGCGTGGGACAGAGGATTCTAGCTGCAGCTATGGATGCTCCTGTGTCTGTGATGGAGACAGCAGGCGAGGGAGGCGCATGGGGGATTGCTCTTCTCGCCTCTTATATGGTACATAAAAGAGAGGAACAGACACTTGCCGATTATCTGTCGCATCAGGTATTTGGCGGAGAGACAGGGGTTTGTATAGAACCAGATCAAAAGGATGTAGACGGCTTCAATCAATTTATGGAGCGTTACAGAGCAGGGCTTGCCATTGAGCGCGCAGCCGTGGAAGTCATGCGATAAATAAATTATTCTAAGGAGGATTTTGCAGTAATGAAGTTTTTTATTGACACAGCAAATGTAGAGGAGATCAGAAAAGCAAACGATATGGGAATTATCTGTGGTGTAACTACAAATCCATCCCTTATTGCAAAAGAGGGAAGAGATTTTAATCAGGTAATCCAAGAGATCACATCCATAGTGGATGGACCGATCAGCGGTGAGGTAAAGGCGACCACAGAAGATGCAGAGGGCATGATTGCGGAGGGGCGCGAGATTGCAAAGATTCATAAAAATATGGTTGTAAAGATTCCTATGACAGCAGAGGGGCTTAAGGCTACTAAGGCTCTTGCCGCTGAAGGGATTAAGTGTAATGTGACATTAGTATTCTCCGCTAATCAGGCACTTTTGGCAGCTAGAGCAGGTGCAGCTTATGTGTCACCATTCCTTGGACGCTTGGATGATATTTCTCAGCCGGGCATCGATCTGATTCGCACCATCTCTGAGATCTTTAATATCTATGGTCTTGAGACAGAGATTATTGCCGCAAGTGTGCGCAATACCATTCATGTGACAGATTGTGCTCTGGCAGGTGCAGATATTGCCACTGTGCCTTATCAGGTATTGATGCAGATGACAAAACATCCATTAACGGATCAGGGCATCGAAAAGTTTAAGAAGGATTATGAGGCTGTATTTGGCAAATAAATCTTGTTTTGGAATAAGACAATGATCAGAAGAGACTGTGCCAGCGCTGCGAGTGCAGTCTCTACTTGGAAAAGATAAAAAAGCAGCGCAGAAATGAGGAAGAACATGAGCAACATCGACACAAGGTCAGTGAACGCGATCCGCGTTCTGGCGGCAGATGCCGTGCAGAAAGCAAAATCAGGTCATCCGGGCCTGCCGCTTGGATCAGCAGCAATGGCGTATGAATTGTGGGCAAAGCATATGAATCATAATCCCAAGAACCCACAGTGGGAGAACCGTGATCGGTTTATTCTGTCAGGCGGGCATGGTTCCACTTTATTGTATTCTCTTCTGCATCTGTTCGGCTATGGGCTTACTGTGGAAGATCTGAAGAATTTCCGCCAGATGGATTCTTTGACACCGGGACATCCTGAATACAGACATACAGCGGGAGTGGAAGCAACAACGGGACCGTTGGGTGCTGGTATGGGTATGGCAGTTGGTATGGCAATGGCAGAGGCACATCTGGCAGCCGTGTTTAACGAAGAGAAGTATCCGATTGTTGACCATTACACCTATGTGCTTGGCGGTGACGGCTGTATGATGGAAGGTATTTCTTCTGAGGCATTTTCTCTGGCAGGGACACTGGGGCTTAGCAAGCTGATTGTACTTTATGATTCCAATCAGATTTCCATTGAAGGAAGTACAGATATTGCGTTTACAGAGAATGTACAAAAACGCATGGAGGCATTTGGTTTCCAGACTTTAACGGTGGAGGATGGCAATAACTTAGAAGAGATAGGAAAAGCCATTGAGGAGGCAAAAGCAGATAAGAGCCGCCCTTCCTTTATTACTGTCAGGACACAGATTGGTTATGGTTGTCCGGCGAAGCAGGGGAAATCAAGTGCGCACGGTGAGCCATTAGGTGAGGAGAATGTTGCTGCATTAAAGGAAAATCTTGGCTGGCCTGTGGATCAGTTTTTCTATGTACCAGAGGAGGTATATGAAAATTATAAGACCTTAGCAGCTCAGGGAGCAAAAGCAGAAGAGGCGTGGAATAAGCTGTTTGCTGATTATTGTGCTGCATATCCAGACAAGAAAGAATTATGGGATACTTATCATAATGAAGAATTGGCGAAAAAGGCATATGACTGTGAGGAATATTGGAAATATGAAGATAAGCCAGAGGCAACGAGAAAATTGTCTGGCAAGCAGATTCAAAAACTGAAAAATCTTCTTCCAAACTTAATTGGTGGCTCTGCTGATCTCTCTCCTTCTACTATCACTTATATGAGCGATGTGGGAGATTTCTCCAAGGAAAATTATGCGGGAAGAAACCTTCATTTTGGTGTGCGTGAGCTTGCCATGACAGCGATTGGAAATGGTATTATGCTTCATGGTGGATTGCGGGCATTTGTGTCAACCTTTTTTGTATTTAGTGATTATACAAAGCCGATGGCAAGGCTTTCCGCCATTATGGGAGTGCCGCTTACTTACGTCTTTACCCACGACAGCATTGGGGTGGGCGAGGATGGACCGACACATGAGCCTATTGAACAGCTTGCTATGCTGCGTGCTCTGCCGAATTTCCATGTGTTCCGACCAGCAGATGCGACAGAGACAGCGGCAGCTTGGTACAGTGCAGTAACATCGACAAGAACACCAACAGCACTTGTGTTGACTAGACAAAATCTCTCTCAGCTTGCAGGTTCTAGCAAGGAAGCGTTAAAAGGAGCCTATATCCTGCAGGATTCTGCAAAAGAAACACCAGACGCGATTATTATAGCATCTGGTTCTGAGGTAGAACTCGCGGTTGCTGCAAGGGAAGAGCTTCTCAAGGAAGGAATGGATGTCCGCGTGGTAAGTATGCCAAGCATGGACATTTTTGAGGAGCAGAGCGCAGAGTACAAGGAATCTGTACTTCCAAAGGCGGTGCGCAAGAGAGTGGCAGTCGAAGCACTCAGTGACTTTGGATGGGGCAAATATATAGGGCTTGATGGTACCAGCGTGACCATGAAAGGCTTTGGAGCGAGTGCTCCAGCAAAGCAGCTCTTTGAGAAATTTGGCTTTACGGTGGAGAATGTAGTAAAAGCAGTGAAGAGCTTATAATAAAAAGAGAAATGGCAGCATTCAGAAGATACTAGATATGCTGCCATTTATTGATCTATTTTGAAAAAGCTATAATCTCTGTCGCTTCTTGGTATCCATTGGAGCGCATGGTATCTTGAAGGAGCTTGATAGCATAGTCAAATTTTTGGAAAGAGTCATATACTTTCTTAAAATATTCCATGGCAAGTTCTTCCTTGCCATCTTCTTTTGCCTGCCATGAGCGTGTGGCAAATTGGTGCAATGTTGTGTGGGCAGATTTTAATAGCCGGAAGGCGTCACTATTTGTCAGTCGGCTGTCCGTTTGATTGGCAAGCCATAGACCAAGCTTGCATTGATTAGGGTTATCTACCTGTTTGGACAGAAGATGCTCAAAGCCCACAATATTGTTGTAGACTCTCCACATCAGCACAAAGTGATCGACTTCAAATACCCGAATCCAATCTAGATCTGTGATAATAGAATTGTGTCTTACCATATCACTTCTGGTTTTATCTATGTAACGTCCAATCTGGAAAACATGTCTGCCAAGATCAATGCAGTTTTTTGACAAAAGTTCATAGCTGCGCGATAGATTGTCTGTCTGAGAAGAGAAATTTTTGGCACTGTTAGTCTGTGTGTCAATATCATTAAAAATACTGTCAACATTGTGATGAATGTTGTTAATCTGAAGATTCATCTGTTCCATATCCTTTAGGGATAGCTCAACTTTGCTGTTTCCTTCATGGAGATTTTCGGCAGTTTCATTGGTGGAGGAGGCAAGCAGCTCTGTTTCCTGAAGCAGTTGTTTAATATAGTCGGTGATATTTTCCGCTGATTCTGTGGTGGATATGGAAAGCTTCTGCATTTCTTGCGCGACGATGGTAAATCCGGCGCCTTCCATTCCAGCTTTTCTTGCTTCAATGGCGGCATTGAGTGCGAGCAGATTGCTCTGAGAGGCGATCTTTTTGACAATATCAACAATCTTGTCGATCTTACTGATTTTTTCGCGGAAACTTTGCATTTTTTTATTGATGGACTGAAGACGATCGGAGGATTCGTTTACTACTTGGATGCTATCATTCATATTTTGAGTGACAGTTTGAAATGCTGTCATCATATGATAGGTATTGTCTCGAATCTCTCCCATAGATTTTGAGATATGAAGAATCGCAGCCTCCATATTTTGGCTGGATAGTTCCATCTGGTGAATGGATGCTGTCTGGGATTTGACTTGATCAAAGGTTTCCTTGATAAGGGTGTTATCACCGACGGCTTCCATTGTCTCGTTAAGTCTCATCACGCAGGAATTGTTTCCTTTTTTTAATGAGCGAATGACAGAATTGAGTTTTTCGGCATAGATAGGATTTTTGAAATCGGATGTGTCCACTTCTTCAAAGCTTCCTTCTGCAATTTTATCCATGGCGCGGAACAGATGTTTTATATCACTTCTGTGGGCGTTTTTGTGTTTTGTCTTTAACATATTGTAAATCCTCCGCATACTGGAATAATTCATATAAGAAATTATACCACGTAAATGGAGGATTTTACAAGTTACTTTAAGATTTCTGCGTAGATTCCGCCAAGTTCCTTAAGCTCTTTTGCGATCAAGCCCGCCATCCTTACAGCACCCTCACAGCTTAGATGTGTGTTGTCTTTGACCTCATCTTTATAGTTTTCATAGATGCCAGCAGGAAAATACATAAACCATTTTCTGCTCTGAAGCTCTCCAGTTTGTTCATATAAAACACGGCTGCGCTCTGTCAGATCTACTACAGCGATTCCTTCCCGTATTCCTAAGTCTTTGACTGCCGCTGGATATTCGCCGTGGCTATTTTCAATCGTGCCATCTGCTTTAAAAAGTCGGCGGGACAGCGGGGTGATCAAAACAGGGACTGCATCATGGCTTTTTGCGGCGCATATATAGCGCATCAGGTATTCTTGATAGGAGGTATAAGGATCTGTGTGGCGGTCTGCTTTAGGCTTTTCATCATTATGTCCAAACTGGATAAATAGAAAGTCATTTGGTTCCAAAAGAGCCTCCGCTGGCTGAAGCAAGCCTTCCTCATAAAAGCTTTTGGAGCTTTTTCCATTGACGGCAAAATCGAGCACAAGAATATCTCTTTTACAATATCGGTCAAATTCCTGCCCAATGCCAGTCTGAGGAAAGGTATCTGCCCCATTGAAGGCAGCAGTGGAATCTCCTGCCCAGATAATTTTTCTCATCCTTTTACCGCTCCTATCATAACTCCCTTCTTAAAGAAACGCTGTAAGAAAGGATAGATGCAGATAATAGGAACACTGCTGACCACGATCAGAGAGTATTTTAATAGAACCTGCATCATTGGTGTTCGGTCAGATGCTATATCAACCATCATATCGCCCATCTGATTGTCCACAAGAATATTTCTCAGCACGAGCTGAAGTGGGAATTTGGATGGTGTGCGCAGATAGATGGAGGAGTTAAACCATGCATTCCAGTGAGATACACCATAGTAGAGTACCATCACAGCAAGAGTGGGCTTTACAAGAGGCATCATAACCTTGTTAAGGATCTGCAGATGTGTCGCACCGTCAATTTTAGCAGCCTCTGGCAGAGAATCTGGCACTGACAGAAAGGCACTTCTCATAATTAACATATTGGAGGTTGAGATAGCGCCGGGGATAATCAGTGACCACAGGCTATCTAACATGCCAAGACCCTTGACATTAAGGTAGGTGGGGATCATACCACCTGAAAAGTACATGGTGATCACTATCATAATGGACAATGGTTTTCTCAGCATCAGATCCTTGATGGAGAGAACATAAGCGCCAAGCACTGTCATAATTAAGTTTACAATTAAGCCTACAAATAATACAAAGAAGGTATTTTGAAAACCAGATAGCACTAGCTTATACTTAAATACCATTTGATAGCCGTCCAATGTAAGATTGCCCAGAGGGGCGAGTAAAAGTCCATTATGCCTCATAAATTCAGCGGGATCACTGATGGATGCCAATATTACATAATAAAAGGGATACAGGCATATCAGTGCGATCAGCGTGAGGATGATATAATTAAATACGGTAAATATGCGATAGCTAACACTTTTCTTAATCATCTTATTCCTCCTTACCACAGTCCCATGTCGGTCAGCTTCTTTGTGATCTTGTTGGCAGTCAGAACCAGTGCCAGGTTGATCACAGAATTAAACAGTCCGACAGCGGTTGCATAGCTCCAGTCTGCGTCCAGAAGGCCCTTTCTGTAAACAAAGGTTGAGATAACATCGGAGGTCTCATAGATACCTGCATTGTAGAGCAGAATAATTTTCTCATAACCAACACTCATCACAGAACCCAGACGAAGGATCAACATCATAATAATGGTCATCATAATGGAGGGGATTGTCACATGGATGGTCTGCTTCCAGCGGTTGGCACCATCAATGCGCGCCGCTTCGTACAATTCCTGATCAACGCCTGCCAAAGCAGAGATATAGATAATGGCATTCCAGCCAATAGTCTGCCACAGGCCAGACAATACATAGATTGCCACAAAATAGTTTTTGTTGGACAAAAGGGACAATGTGCCATCGACAATTCCCATTTTTGCCAAGGTTTGTGTGATAAATCCATCGTAATCGACAAACATGCGGATCATACCACAGATGACAACAGTGGAGATAAAGTGTGGCAGATAGGTCAATGTCTGCAAAAAGCCTTTATATTTTTTTGCCTGCATTTCATTAAACAGAAGTGCAAGGATAATTGGTGCTGGAAATGTCACCACTATACTTGTGATACTGATAATTAATGTATTTCGGATTAATCTTCCAAAATATACAGATTGGAAGAAGCTTAAGAAGTATTTTAATCCAAAATTGCTGGTCCAAGGACTTGCCAAGATTCCTTTGTAGGGCGAATAGTCCTTAAAAGCAATAATAAGGCCGTACATTGGCTTGTAACAGAAAACCAGATAGTACAGCAGTACAGGAATAAATAATATGTATGCCGTGCGGTTTTTTTTCAGATCCCTGCCAAGTCTTTGCCAGTAGGATTTTGTAGGGGCAATGCTCACCGCCGTGTCATTCTTTTTTTTGTGTGAAAGTTTCAACGATATCCCTCCCGTCATGCGATAGAGTGTAAAAAGGGACCTGCCAAAGCAGCAGGCCCCACTTAAGTCTGGCATTATTTACTGTGCATTGTAAGTATCTAATGCTGCTTGCTTAATCTGAATTAACTGTTCAAGTCCCATAGACTTTAAGTTATTTAAGTATGAATCAAAGTTATCCAAGGATTCCTCACCACGGATATATTTAATAATCATCTCATCTCTGTAAGTTTCCAGTTCACTGGTCAGGCTGGAATGTTCGGATGCAGAATCGGTAGGAATGGTGACAGCCGGATATTTATATTTTGCTGCATCTACTTGACTGAACAGGGTAAGTGCATCTTTCTGTCTCTGATCAGAGTAGTACTGAAGCAGGTAAGCAGGGTCTTGAACAAACGGACCATTTGTCCATGCCAACTGATACTCGGACAGAGCTTGCTTTAAGGTCAGTCCATTTGGATTATTTGTAATTAACTCTGTAAAGACTGGTTCTCCCCCAACATACTCAAAGCTTACGCCCTCAGTACCAAAATTGTATAACAGATCTCCTGCTTCCGTATAGCCATAATTAAAGAATTTTGCCACAGAAGCTGGATCCTTGCAGGAATTTGTGATAACGGTCATATTACCGGGAACATCGGTGCTCCACTTGCCGAACATCGGTGTATCGCCTCTCTTAGCTACAAGATTCTTGATTCCAATCAAGGAATATCCTTCAACATCAGCATTGGTGGTAAGAAGTGTTCCCATGGTACTGCCGATAGCACCATCCGTTGCGCCAGCCACGCCAGTAAGCATATTCGCAGTAACAGTTTCGCTGTCTACTGTGGCAAAGTTTGGATCAAGAAGACCTTCTGCATACAATTCATTTAGATATGCGAGAACATCTTTAAATTCTGGCTCCGCATAGCCAATGTGAACTTTGCCATCCACCTGATAGGTATCCATGCAAATTAAACCAAAAGCAGAAGTGATATCTCCTGTCTTGAGAAGTCCAAGTAAGGTATTATTTGTCACCTCAAAAGGAATCTCTGCCCCTTTCTTTTCTTTAAACTGCTTTAACATTTCCTTAAATTCTTCTGGAGTTTCTGGCGCTTCAAGTCCAAGGTCAGCAAGCCAGTCCTCACGGACAAAGATACCTTGTCCAGCCTTTAACAGATCACCGCCCAAGATAAATCCAAAACCATAGACAGTGCCGTCATCTGCTCTCACCTGTTTTAAAACCTCAGGATTTGCCTGAAGATAAGCCCAGTAATCAGGGGCATTTTCCTGCATAAATTCCTCTGACATAGAATAGATAATGCCATCGCTGTATGCCTTTGCATTTCCACCTGTATAATTGCTTGCGAAGTTATAGGTAATTGCATCGGGGAGCTCACCAGATGCGAGAAGCAGGTTCATCGCTGTTTTATCTTGTACATGAACCATCTTCATATCAAAGCCTGTCTGTTCTTCCAGTGCTTGGCCCAAAGGCAGGGCATCATAAGAATCGTACCGGTCACTCCATGCAGTTGCCAGAGCCATACCATAAGTAAAAGAACCAGCATTTGCGATTGGATAGGTAATGCCTGTGCTCTCATTCTGCGCTGCTGTTGTCTCATTTTGATTCGTCTGACTTGGTGCTGCTGTTGTGTTATCAGCCTTTGTCGTTCCGGTAGTCGGGTCCGACGAAGAATTGCCACAGCCAGCTAAGGCTCCCATAGTCATTGTAACAGCCGTTGCAAGTGCAAGGGTTTTTTTCCACTTTTTCCTTTTCATAGTTATTTCCTCCTCGTATAATCAGTATGTAACTGAAATGAATACAAATACGTGTAATCATTTCCGCTAATTCATTTATATAACAAATTTGACACATGGAAAACTGACAAAACAGGGAACAAAAAAGACAAAATGTAAAAAACGGATTGTTTTTTTACATTTTGTCCTCAATTTTTCAGGTGTTATTTTCCTTTTTGTCCGGTTACTTATCCTCTTGATTTGCCGCTTGCCGGAAAGAAGCGGGGGACATTCCTGTCACCTTCTGAAAATTTCTGCGAAACGTGCGCACATTGGTAAAGCCTGTCATAGTTGCGATCTCTTCTATGGTTCTTTGGGTTGTCTGAAGAAGCAGCTTGGCATAGCCAATTCGCTCATCATTGATAAAATTTAAAAGATTATCTCCGGTCTGCTCCTTGAACAGCTTGGACATGTATCGAGGTGTGATGCCAAATTCGTCTGCGATCACCGAGATATTAATGTCACAGTTGTGGTAATTTGCCTCCACATATTCCTTAATGCGAACTCCAAGCTCAGAATTTTGCTTTTTTGCACGATTATTTTTTTCGCTTAACAGTCTTAGAAATTCTGCGAAGGCAGCCTTTAAGGATTCCTCAGAATTTGTCATCTTTATCAGCTCAAGGTTATGGCGAAGGACATTCCATGTAGTTTTCTCAGACAATAGTGTGTTCTTAAATTCCAAAAGGATACTGTTTACCAAGGATACAATATAGTAGCTGAGCAGCTCAAAAGGAAAGTCCATATTTTTAAGCTCAAGAAATAAGGTATCCTGTAAAACCTTTGCCTGATCACTGTTGTTTTTCTCAAGAAGGTTGACAAAACGTCTGCTGTAATGAGACATGCGCTCTATTGTGGGCGTTCGGACAAGCTGCATCTCAGATGCCCAGATCACACCGCTGGATTTGGTGTAATACCGTTGATTGTTAATATCCTTTAGCTCCAGATAACAAGAGTCAATATCCTCGAAGCTGTCAAAAATATCTCCCATGGTAATATAAAATGGTTTATCCATACGATCGGCAAAGAAGTCACAAACCCATGTAAATTTTTCTTTTCCCTCTTTGAGGTAAGTCTGCCGTTCCTCATTGTCCAATATAATGAGATAGACAAAGATGTTGTTATCCATGGTCTGAATAAAACGATAATCTTTGCCAATAACCTCATCAATTACATTGTTCATCACAAAATTTAGGATATTTCGGTCAAATTTTTGATGAAGCTCTTCATATTCATCTTCCATGCCAAATTGGAAGGTGACAAGAGAAAAACACTGGTTCTGATAATTCTTGCCAAGCATTTCTTCTATACTAAAATCGTACAGATAGAGGTTTCGTCCTTGAATTGCCATAAGCAGACCAACGCTTTTATCAATTTTGGAGTGCTTGCGGTAAAAATTGTCATATTCTTGCTTTTCGTGATAGAGAACCTTAAGGCTTCTCTCTATTTTCTCATATTCATCGCCAGAAAAATCACCGTCCTGCTCTGGTATAATCTCAATTAAATTTTTGAGGGGCTGGTAATTTTTCTTTTGAAGCAGACAGAGCACCAGTATGCCACACACCACTCCAAGAAAGATAATGGAAAAATTAATGAGTGCATTTCGATTGACTTCTTGCTTATAAATGCTTTCTGGTGTGTACAGCACATATTGCCATCCTGTGATAGAGGAGGAAGTGGCAGCACCAATATAGGCTTCTGAACCAATGGAAAATTTAATTGTGCCATCATTGGAGGAAAGATTAAGGCTTTCTGGTACAAGATTTCCTCCAAAGCTTCTTAAAAGATTTCCATTCTCATCAAGGATCAAGAATGTTTCCATGCCATGCTCGCTGCCTGATAGCATAGTCTCAATAAATTTAAGTGGCGTTGATACATAGAGCCATCCAGTATATTGCTTTGTGGAGTCGAGTGCCTGTGACATATAAGTAAGGCAGTCCGTTCCATAATGGGAGTAGCTTAGGGTATCGAGAATGTGGAAGCTGTTCTCCTTGTTTTCGCAGAGCTGCAAAAGCCATTCTTCCTGAGAAATATCAATTTTCTGTTTTAAAAGCATACTGCGGTATAGATTCTGTACGGTGTTGGCAGTATAAGAATTGACAATATATTCACTCTGAGGAAGATAAAGCATGACCTCAATATCAGAATTTGCCTTATTTGCGACGCTAAGCTGCTGAAAACACTGCCAGATGCGCTGTGCGAAGAGTGTGTGGTTGGTGGTGATAAATTTATAGCAGGAAAAATCCCGGTCAACCAGAAAGTTTTTAGATAAAGTATAGATATCTGAGCAGCGCTTGTCGATGTTTTCTGCAATCTGAATTAACATAAATTTATTAACCTGCTCCGTTTTGCGCATAATGAGGGTGTTGCAAATAAAATAGTTACATAATGCACAGACTACTGGTATCATAAATGTTATAACATTCATAAGAATCCATTTAATTAGAACACGGTTTCTGATCTTTTCCATTAAAAACATATTATCTGCAATTCTCCTTTACCGCATTTCCCTTGTTGATATTTTAACAAGCACCGATCAGGAAGTCAATAGGTGAGAGAGGATTCCCATACATATAGCCAAGGAAATATATCTTTATAATGGAAGAAATTTGTGTTATAATAAAAAAAGTGAATAGGATGGGAGATATTAAGACGATGAAGCTTGGCAGAAATGATGCATGTTGGTGTAAGAGTGGTAGAAAATATAAAAGCTGTCATCTGGGCTTTGACGAACGGCTGGCAGCTCTCGCGTCGGAGGGAAAGATGGTGCCGACGCATGATATGATTAAGAATAAGGAACAGATTGAGGGAATAAGAGAAGCTGGAAAGCTGAATACAGAGATACTTGATATGATCTCAGAGTATGTGAGGGAAGGAATCTCCACCGGGGAGATTGATAGGCGCGTACATAATTATACTATAGCACATGGTGGAATCCCCGCTCCTCTGGGCTTTGAGGGTTATCCTAAGAGTGTCTGCACCTCCATAGATGATGTGGTGTGTCATGGAATCCCCGATGATAATAGAATATTACAGTCAGGTGAGATAGTCAATATAGATGTAACTACTATATTAAATGGGTATTACGGAGATGCTTCCCGCATGTATTGCATTGGGGAAGTGTCCGAGGAAAAGAAAAGGCTTGTGAAAGTAGCGAAGGAATGTCTGGATCTGGGGCTTATCGCGGTGAAGCCATGGGGTTATCTGGGTGATGTGGGCTATGCGATCCACACGCATGCACAGGAGAATGGGTATAGTATTGTGGTGGAGATAGGAGGACACGGTGTGGGGCTTGACTTTCACGAGGAGCCTTGGGTCAGCCATATCGGGCAGCCGGGCACAGATATGGTGCTTGTGCCGGGCATGATTTTCACCATTGAGCCTATGGTAAATATGGGGATGGCGGATGTCTGGCAGGATGAGGATGACGGCTGGACGGTTCACACCGATGATGGGCTGCCATCTGCTCAGTGGGAATATACTGTGTTGGTAACAGAGCAGGGAAGTGAGATATTGACAAGGTAGTGGAACAGAAAGTAGCGAGATAGAAGAAGAGACAGAATTGAGAGCCAATGATGGTGAGAGGTATAAGTATGAGTGATAGAAAACCAAATGTAGTTGTTTTTTTTACAGATCAACAACGCTTTGATACCACGGGAGTACATGGCAACCCATGCGGTCTGACGCCGAACTTTGACCGTGTGGCGATGGAGGGCACCCATGCAAAGTATGCCTTTACGCCGCAGCCAGTCTGCGGACCGGCAAGAGGCGTGCTGCAGACGGGGAAATATGCTACTTGTGTGGGTACTTACCGCAATGCGATTGTACTGCCAAAAGAGCATAAGACGATGGCACACTATTTTAATGAAAATGGATATTATACAGGTTATATTGGAAAATGGCATCTTGGCTCCACCAGACATGCGGTTCCAAAGGAGGAGCGCGGAGAATATCAATATTGGCTTGGTGCGAATGCGCTGGAGGCGACCTCGCAGGCATATCAGACCTTAGTATATGATGAGGAAGATAATCCGGTGCAGCTTCCCGGTTATCGCGTGGACGCACTGACAGACGCGGCGATCCGGTTTATGGATGAGAATAAAGGTAGGCCATTCTTTTTGTTTTTATCTTTTTTGGAGCCACATTTTCAGAATAGCAATGATAGCTTTCCGGCACCAGATGTCTATGCCAATCAGCCTGCTGGATATATGCCACCAGATTTGGGGGCATTGGGAGGGACAAGCTGGCAACATCTGCCGGGCTATTATGGCATGGTGAAGCGTTTGGACGAGGCGTTTGGCAGGGTTTTGGATGCATTGAAAAGTCTGCATTTGTCAGAAGATACGATTGTATTGTTTACCACAGATCACGGAAACCATTTTAAGACAAGAAATGCAGAGTACAAGAGATCTTGTCATGAGAGTTCGATTCGGATACCGATGGCATTTACAGGAGGACCATTTACGGGCGGAGGATGCCTGAGGGAGATGGTGAGTCTTGTGGATATTGCACCAACGCTGTTGGACGCATGTCATATCCCAGTGCCTGAGGATATGCAGGGACATTCTATTCTTCCTTTGCTGGGAGGCAGGAAGGCAGACTGGGATCAAGAGATTTTTGTACAGATAAGTGAGGCTCAGGTAGGCCGCGCGATCCGCACAAAGCGTTGGAAATACTCGGTGGAGGCGCTGGACAAGGACCCTATTAAGGATTCTTGTTCGGATACTTACACAGAAGCTTTTCTATATGATTTGGAGCATGATCCATATGAGCTGCATAATTTGATTCATTCTGAAGCACACAGAGAGGTCTGTCATGTGCTTGCGGATAAATTAAAGGCGAAGATGGTAAGAGCGGGCGAGAGGGAGCCAGTGATTTTGGAAGCAGAGAAGAAGCTGGAAGGGCAGCTTAGAGTATTTGGGGGAGAAGAGGAGCTGTAAAAGGAGAGACAGCTGTGATAGATAGGAATGAAAGGCGACGTATCCGATATAGACAAAAGATATTTTTAATTATGACAATGGCGGCGGTGCTGCCATTGTTAATACTTGGTATCTATTCTTACCATACTTATGTATTTGGGCTGACACAGAGGAAGAACCTGACAATGGAAACTACATTGAATCAGGTAAAAAATAAGATGGAGAATGTTTTAAATAGTATTAAGCAGTATTATGCGGAGGTGGAATATAAGGACGAGGTGAAGGATCTGATCGATGCAGAGGACTTAAGTTATAGCCAATATACCCGTCTGAGAAATGGCATAGAAGTATTGAGTGGTCCTGTGTACCTAAAGGAATATGTCAACAGCTATGTCTTTATTAATAAGGCAGACAACTGGGTGATCAGCACCAATGGCATGTATCATTATGATGAGATGGAGAATGTGAAGGAGATAGAAAGTCTTCTTGATTGGCAGCAGGATGGGAGGATGCAGTGTGTCTGGATCAATCGAATGGGACAGACGCGACCGGCTGTGATGCCTGCCGGTAGGAATGTGATGCTATCTGGCTATTTGATGGCATTGTCTTTGCCCATGCTTTCGTGGAGTGAGAAATGTCAGCTCTTGATTAATCTCAATGATCTAAAGCTTAGAAATCTTCTTACAGAGGATTTGGTGGATATGGATGTGACAGTCATCGATACAAGAGGAAAGCTTTTCTATTCCAGCAATGAGGCTCTGGGAAACTATTGTATTGATCATATTTCTGAACTGGAAGCTCTGAGAGAATATGATAAAGTAAAGCTTTTGGATGGCACTAAGCATTGTATGCTTGTCTCCAATGCGACCACGAATGGTCTTATCTACATGGTTAGCTATAATATAGACACAGTACAGGAAGGAGCCGGACAGATTATCTATATGGCACTTCTTATGCTGGCTGTCTCTGTTCTTCTTTTAGTTTTTGCGACAATGGGAACCCGGATTATCTATGCGCCAGTGCTTAAGATGATGAATCAGTTTCATGATGTGCTTAAGGATTCCCGCCCAGGACAGGATGAGTTTAGTTGGCTGACAGAGGGATTTCATGAGCTGGTGGAGGATAATGAGATGTTGGAGCAGCTAGTGGAAGAACAGAAGGAACAACTGGTGGAGTTATTTTTGTCACGTCTGATTCGAGGTGAGCTGACGCAGGAGCAAATAACTAGAGATTTGGAGCGCTTTCATTTGCGGGAAGAAGCGAATTATATTGTTCTTGGCACAGGATTTGTGCAGAAGGAGCATAAGCTTGACAGGTTGGAGCAGGATGCATTGATTTTGACGGTGGTGGAGCATTTGCCAAATGAGATATGCAAAGAGCTTTTGGTGAGGCCGCTAATAAAAAAGAACGTGATATTTTTTATTCTTGTTGCTGATATGGCGGAGGAATTAGAACAGAAGGCGGAGGAGCTTTTTGCAAAAATTGGGAAGTATGCCAACGATTCTTATGGCTGTCGGCTTCACTGTGGTGTCAGCAGAGGATTTTATACGCTAAAGCACTTGAGAATAGCCATTAATGAGAGCCTGGAGGCACTTAAGAACAGTGAGAGCTTAAAAATTTGTGAGAATAATGAAGGGACAGCACAATCGGAATTTGCGAAGGCGATCAATTTTTATTCAGACTTTAGCAAAAATGAGCAGCCTATTCCACAATATGATTTTGTTGCTGAACAGGAGATTCGGAAGGCAGTGGATGCCTGTGAACAGGAGCGGGCATTTGAGATTGTGGATCAGTTTGTGAATGACATAGCAGCAAGAGGAGTGCCAAGGCAGAATAGATATTTCTTTTTACATCGTTTTTTGGTGGCTATTCTTCAGGTTGCATTTGATGCGGGGCCGTCGGTGAATCAGGTTTTTGACAGAGCAGAAGAGAACCTATTTTTAACCCTTGATTCTATTTTAGATCCAGAAAGTGTTAAGGAATTTTATAAGAAGCAGATTATTGAGCCTGTTATAAAGTATTTAATACAGTATAGAAGAAGTCATTCGGTTGACATTATGGAGCAGGTGCTGCAGCTTGTAAAGGAGGCTGGAGGAGACATCACGCTCACTGAGTGTGCAGAGCAGCTTAATTATCATCCAAGTTATATTTGGAGAGTGTTAAAGACAGAGAAGAATATGACCTTTACAGATTTTGTGGCGATTGAAAAATTAGAGCTGGCTAAGGATATGCTGTTGCAAACAACATTGTCTGTTGCAGAGATTGCACAAAAGCTTCACTATACGAATACACAGAATTTTATCCGTTTTTTTAATAAGCATGAGGGAATTACACCGGGAAAGTATAGGCAAGAGCATAGAATCGTAGAAAATAAAAAATAATCATATCTAAAAAATAGAGGAAAGATTAGGATAATCCCAAAAATTTCTTAATTACGTCAGAAGAGAAAAGGATTATTAAAAAGAAACACCTGATAATTAGCCCGTAAAATCAGGTGTTTCTTTTTGCCATTTTCTGTCTCTCTTCAAATGAATAATAAAAAATGGCAAGAAAAGGATTATTGAAAAAATTTTTTCTTAATGGTAAAATTGCAATATAAACACAGAAAACGAAAAATCAAAATTGTGCACTTTACATAAAATGTTTTGCACATGATAGTGATTATGTATAGTGTGTAACAGTTG
>CAMUFS010000001.1 GCA_947088195.1 uncultured Clostridia bacterium | reverse complement strand
GAGAGCCTTCGCGAAGGTTCGTATCCCCGGCGCAGTAATTCCTGCCGTAAAAGAGCCATCCTCCAAAATGACATCATAAGTGGTAGCCGTCCCAAAATCAATCACAATTACAGGCCCACCATACTGCTCATATGCACCGACTGCGTCCACAATCCGATCGGCTCCAATCTCATATGGATTGCCAGTTGTGATCTTAATCCCTGTCTTTGTGCCTGGCTTTACCTCAAATGGATTGCGGTTTAGATACTTTTTTACACCACTGTTAAAGGAATACATAATGGTAGGCACAACGGAGGACACTATCACTGCATCAATATCAGAAACCTTCATACCTCGGTGCTCAATTAAATCACATAACAATAGCCCATATTCATCTGAGGTCCTAGCAATTCCTGTCATTAAGCGAAAGCTTGCCAAAAGCTCACTGTCACGAAACACACCCAATGTAATATTTGTATTTCCCACATCCACTACCAAAAGCATGTCATCCCTCCTCAAAAAATTCCTCCGGTGCTTTCTTTCCTGTAATTACCTGATAATAAAGCTCAAGCCCTGAAAACAGTTCATATTTATCCTGTCTTAGCTGTTTCACCTTTAAGCCACATCCAATTTCATCAAAAAGATAATCCATGTCCTCCGCCTTAACTTGTATCTTAAGATTTCCTTCCTTATCAAAAATAAGAAGAAGCACCCCACCAATATCCTCTGTAAACAGCACACACATAATCTTAAGCTCTGCCTTAACCGCCTCTGGTAGACGCGCAAAATCAGGATTCAGATAATATTTCTGCTTATAAGAGTTTGCGCAGCAAAGTACCACTTCATCCCTGTCAGACATATCCATACACTCCTCTAACTGATACCTCACCTGATGTAATAATTTCTAATTGTTCCCCGCGCTGCACCAACAGACCGCCCTTTTCGTTAATTCCCAGTGCTCTTCCCTCATACTCTTCCTCTGGATCTAGCACTCTCACCATATTTCCTCTATTAACAAGCCTTTGATTGTACTCTTCCATCAGTAAAGATAGATCATTTGAGCTTAAAAAGATCTCATAATCCTTCTCAAAATGTTTTAAAAAGCAGGCAATCAGTGCAGCACGAGATATTTTCTGACCAGACTCTATCCGCAGCGACGTCGCTGTATCAGCAATATCTACAGGCAGGCTCTCTGTATTAACATTAATGCCTATTCCTATCACAATATAGTGAATCTGCTCCATCTCTGCACTCAGCTCTGTCAAAATGCCTGTCACTTTTTTCTTGTTTACCACCAGATCATTTGGCCACTTAATCCCTGCTTCCAGCCCCACAATCTCCTCTATTGCCCTTGCCGTGCTGAGCGCGACCACCAATGTCAGCATGGACGCATAGGCTGGGCGAAGCAAGGGTTTGAGAATTAAGCTCATAAAAATCCCCGTTCCGGCGGGGGAGGACCAACTCCTTCCCCGTCTTCCTTTGCCGGCATTCTGCATATCAGCGACAAGTAACGTTCCATGCTCTGCTTTTTCGGCCTCTCTTTTTGCCTGATTATTGGTTGAATCAATTTCCTTAAAATGAAGAATCGTTTTCCCCGCCCAGCAGGTAGATAGCCTGCTTCCTATCTCACTCTCCGTCACTACATCTGGGCAGGAAATCAGATGATAGCCTCTATTCTGAACTGCCTCAATCTCATATCCCTCTTCCTTCAGCTTATTCATGCTCTTCCAAACCGCTGTGCGGGATACTCCAAGCTCTTCACACAATTCCTGCCCTGACACATAGTCCGGCGAATTTCGCAATATTCGCAATATCTGGGTTTTCATAATTCAATCCTCTATTTCCACAAGCCATACTCTATATCCAAAGTGTGATATAGCTTACCACCGCAAATGCCGCTATTCCTGCAGACGCAAGAAACAGCCCAATACCAGCAAGCGTCCTGCCATAATATAATGCCTTAACGGAGCTTATCACATTTACCAGTGCCGCCAAAAGAAACATCAGTGGAAGCCATCTCAGCATCTTATCTGCATTACAGAAAATCAATACTGCAAGCAAAATCGTGCATAAACCAAGCCCCATAATGGTACATTCCACAACCATCCCCCAGTGCCTGAACTTTTCCTTCTTTTTCGGCCCTATATACATTCTCTGCTCCTTTACTATCTGGTCTTTTCCCAGCCTAATGTCGCTGCCATCACCGCTTTAATGGTATGCATCCGATTCTCCGCTTCATCAAAGACGACAGAACGTTCGGATTCAAAAACCTCATCTGTAACCTCCATCTCCGAGATTCCAAACTGTTCGAATACCTTTCTCCCGATTCCAGTTTTCTGATCATGAAAAGCGGGAAGACAGTGCATAAAGATAGCATTGCTTGAAGCATTATCCATCACAGCCTGATTTACCTGATATGGAAGCAAATCCTTAATGCGGCTCTCCCACACCTCATCTGGCTCTCCCATAGACACCCAGACATCTGTATAGATCACATTCGCTCCACGAGTGCCTGCCTCCCTATCCTCCGTCAATGTCACGCTTCCTCCTGTCTCCTTGGCAAGCTTTTCACAATATGTTATCAACTCCTTATCAGGAAAATATTTTTCCGGTGCACAAGCAGTATAATGCATCCCCATCTTCGCACAGGCTATCATCAAAGAATTTCCCATATTATAGCGGGCATCCCCCATATAGGTAAAAGCAATGCCTTTTAGATAACCAAATTTTTCTCTGATGGTCAGCAGATCTGCAAGCATCTGCGTTGGATGATATTCATTCGTCAAGCCATTCCAGATAGGAACCCCCGCATATTTTGCCAGCTCTTCCACAATCTCCTGAGCAAATCCACGATATTCAATTCCATCATACATCCTGCCAAGTACCCGTGCAGTATCTGCAATACTCTCCTTCTTCCCTATCTGAGAGCCAGACGGATCGAGATATGTCGTCCCCATCCCCAGATCATGAGCGGCAACCTCAAACGAACACCTTGTTCTTGTTGAAGTTTTCTCAAAAATCAGTGCAACATTCTTCCCTCTTAGTGTATCTACCAAAACTCCCTTTTTCTTTTTCTCCTTAAGCTCTGCTGCCAGATCAAGCAGATACATAATCTCCTCCGGCGTATAGTCCTTTAATGTCAAAAAATTCCTTCCCTTTAAATCCATTTCACCCTCATTTCTGCACTGCTCTATTAAAAACCTCTGTGCCAAGCAATGCACAAGCACAAAATACAATTTTCGATATTATAATAAAAATACATTACTATAACTTTTTATTCCTGTCAATCTTATTTTTATGCATTTTATATCATTCTCTTACCATTGGAATACCACTAATATCACCTTTATTTATAAAGTCTATTTCAAGCAATAAAATAAATGCATATTTATTCATTTATATAAAAATTTATAAATTTTCTAAGAAGGTTTTCATAGCCGGTCCACCTGCTTCCTCCGTCGATAGAATATATTCCACAAAATCAGGTAGCTTCTCTCTTTTTTCTTCTGCCATTGCCTCCCATTTTCTTCTAACCTCACTAAGCAGCTCATCCTCTGTATAGATTTGATATTTCTGAACACGCAACAGCTTTGCAGATGCCTCCAGCATAGCAAGATATAGCTCCTGATAACTCCAATTTTTCTCAAGCTTTAATTCTTGGGCGACTGCCGGAAGAAGCTTCTCCAAAATATCTCGGTAGGGCGATGCTCCATTCTCCAGCTCTAAACTATATTCCTCAAGAAATCTCTGGCTTTCTGCCGCTGGAATTAGAAAACGGACCAGACACTCCTGCTCTCCTAACTCACTGTCAATATAATATATTCTTCCCTTTAACCCATATAACACACGCATGGCGTCATAATAGCCTATAGTCATATTCTTGCGGCTTCTCTTATTATCAAATTCAAGGATGCTGCCCAGCTCTACATGAGGTGCTATCTCTGTGACTGTCACCTCCTCTGGCAGCTTCACCTTTTTTTCTAATCCAATTCCATAGATACGAATGGATATAATATCTGTATAGCCGCGATTCACCAGCGAATCCACAGGGACATTATTAAACATTCCTGCATCTATCAATCTGCTGCCGTTGATTTTCTCTTTCTTAAACACGGGAAAATACGCACTTGCAAGCACCATATCTGCAAGCTGTCCATCCGGTACTTCCTTTGCTTCCACATTAAGCTCGCGCATTCCTGTCACCGAAAAGACCTGAAAGAAAAACTCGACATCTCCATAGCGGATCTTATTCTCATCAATATGACTTGCAATCAGCTCACGAAGCGGTGTCACATCAATACCTCCATTTGAGAGGTAACGAAGAGAATTTTTGATAACCTCTGCCTGACCCATCTTCTTAAAATCACGTTTGATAATCCCCTCCATAAACTCATCTTCGACCGACATCACCTGTGAATAAGAAATATTTTCCCAGACCTCCTCCGCTTTTTCCAGATCTCCCATACATACCAGTGCACCGTTTAACGCACCCACAGAGGTGCCAGAAACTCCCTTAATCTGAATCCCTGCCTCCATAAGTGCCCGCCATGCACCAATCTGATAAGCCCCTCTCGCTCCGCCGCCTTCCAAAACAAGTCCATATTCCTTTGATGTATCAAACTTTAATTCCACATATCCGCCCTCCAATCTCAACACATATGCCTATTGATAACAACCATTGTACCCCATTTCTCAGAGCAATGCAAGCATCTAAAAAGCGGCAGAAAAACTCTGCCGCCTGATATGTTTATTCTCTATCTTTTATAAAAGCAATGATTTCCTATAATTGTATAAGAAGAGTAGGAACCATAATTTGCCCAGCCCACACCGATGAAATTTCGGTAATCTCCGATATTATTCACCCCATTCAGAGCTTCCACGGCCGCCTGCAGACATTCGTCATTGGGTCCTTTCGCAAGACGGTTAGCCAACGCACCTGTATTAGCGCCTGTAAATTGCCCCTTTGCGTAGATAACCTCTGCTATGGTACTTCCATAACCACTCTTCAAACGATTCAAAACAACATTCGCAACTGCAAGCTTGCCTTCATATGGCTCTGCACCTGCCTCCATATGCACAAGACACGCCAAAAGATACGTATCATCATAGCTGGCACTGTAGCCCTCCGTAATCACAGTGTCAACCGGCTGACTGTTTGCAAGGCGCTCTGCCGCTCTTGCCTTGGCTTCCTCCTGTGCCTTTGCCTGTTCCGCTGCCTTCCTTGCAGCTTCTTCCTCAGCCTTTCGAATCTGTTCTAGCTCCTCTTCTATCGAGATTGCCTCTCCCAGCAAGAAATCAACACTGACATAATCTGCTGACATATATGCCGTTATATTTTCAGAGTAACGGATTCCAATCCACCCCTCTGCTTCCTCTGCAACCTCATATTGCTCTCCTTGACCAGCTATATTGAGAACATCAGCATCCATCCCCGGATTCTCCCGCACATTAATTCCGTTCTCAAGCACGGTCGCTACCATTCTTCCATCTTGTCTGGCTAACTCTTCTGCCTCCAAGCCTGTCACAATATACTCGTTATTTACATACCCTTCCACAGTACCAGAGCTGATCTTTGTCCATTCTCCACTTTGTTCTACAATCTTAGCCATAGCGCCCACATAAAGCTTTCCGATAACCGCCGCCTCTGTGGATGGCTCTGACCGAATGTTCAGGTAGACATCGACAACCGGAAGTACATAACCATCAAATTCAGATGGCTCCACGGTCGTCTCAGGCTCTGTCTCTTCAGGAATGGTTTCCACCGGAGCTGTCTCCTCCGGCAAGGGTTCTGTCTGTGCCTCTGTCTCAAGTTCTGCCTCTGCATTTCGATGCTCTTCCACTTCCGCAGATACCTCTAAAATTACCACCGGTATATCTGCTGCTCTGGCAAGTGTCAAGATAGGTCCAGCCTCATGCTGTTCTACATCCGCAGACATACTCCTCTCCATCGCCAAAGCTTGGCTAGTATCCTTATTTGGTTGTTCATCTTTAAGCGAAATCAGGCCGGTTGCTACAACCGCTGCCATCGTACAAGCTGTGCCGATAACTGCTGCCCTATACGGCTTTAACATATGAAACCTCCAACCTTGCAAATACTGCAACAAATTTGATATATTACAAACTTATTAACTGTGACAAGGACATTTTAACAAATTCTTTAAAATTTGTCAAGTATATGTAAAAGCTAGAGCATATCTTAAAAATATTTCCTGCCAGATCTACATTCTTCTCTGCCGATATACCTCATACATCAACAAAGATGCTGCTATCGCTGCATTCAATGATTCTACCTTTCCCTGCATGGGAATCTTCACCCACACATCAGCCATCTCTGCTGTTTCTTTTGTAAGCCCTTTTGACTCATTTCCTATCAATATCGCCGTGCCATCTGCATAATCTGCTCTATCATAATTACAAGTTCCTTGCAGATGCGCTGCATATATTTTACATCTCTCTTTTATCCTTTGTATTGTCTTATGCAAATCCTCTGTGTAGACAAAGGGTACACGGTATATAGAACCCATAGTGGAACGTATTACCTTGGGATTATACAGATCCACGCATCCCTTGCTCAAGATAACTCCTGTTACCCCGGCACCTTCTCCAGTGCGAAGCATCGTTCCAAGATTTCCCGGATCTTGCACATCCTCAAGGATCAAAATATGACTTTTTGGCACACCAAGAAGCCCCTCAAGGGTGCTGTGCCGCTGGCGCACGACAGCAAGCACTCCCTGAGGAGTCTGTGTGTCACTCATCTCACGGAATACTCGCTCGCTCACCAACTCATAATTTTTGCCCTTAAGAAGCGAATGGTACTGTTCTCTATCAAAATCTTCGGAAATATACAATTCTTTCAGATACCCTTCTGGTATCTCGGCGGCCATCTTTGGCCCCTCCACCAAAAAAACATCCTGCTCTCTGCGAAGCTTTCCTTTTTTTCTCAGTGCGATAATATTCTTCACAGATGGATTATTGACGCTCGTAATCATCAGCGCCCCAATATCTTGCTTACATTAAATTGATATTCTGATATATCCTTCTTCATTGCAAGCGCCTCATTAATATCAAAATCAACATATTTTCCACCCGCGTAAGCGACAATTCTCTTACTCTTGCCCTCACAGAGCAGATCAACTGCATAGCTTCCCATAATGGATGCATAGACACGGTCCTTGCAGGTTGGGCTTCCTCCTCTTTGAATATGCCCAAGAATGGTCGCTCTGGTCTCCACACCTGTCGCAGCCTCGATTCTTCTCGCCATGCTTGCAGAATGTCCAATTCCCTCTGCATTTATAATAATGTGATGTTTTTTTCCGTTTTTTCTATTTCTGATAATATTGTTGATCAGCGCCTGTTCATCGTTATCATAGCGTTCTGGCAACAAAATATCCTCCGCACCGTTGGCAATACCACACCACAATGCTATATAGCCTGCATGTCTGCCCATAACCTCGATAATACTACATCTCTCATGGGAGGTGGAGGTATCCCTGACCTTGTCGATCGCCTGCATTGCTGTATTTACGGCTGTGTCAAAGCCTATGGTGTAATCGGTGCAGGCAATATCGAGATCGATTGTGCCTGGAATACCGATTGTATTAATTCCCAGATTGGCAAGTCGCTGTGCACCGCGGAAGGAACCATCGCCACCAATGACAACCAACCCTTCTATTCCATGCTTACGGCAGATATCTGCGCCCTTTTTCTGCCCTTCCTCCGTCTTAAATTCTGTGCTGCGCGCCGTGCCGAGAATGGTACCGCCTCTCTGGATAATACTGGACACACCAATCTTCTCCATATCCTCAATCTCTTCATTTAACAGGCCCTGATATCCCTTCATAATACCCTTTACCTGTTTTCCGCGCGCCAATGCTGTGCGCACCACCGCACGTATCGCCGCATTCATGCCCGGAGCGTCTCCTCCACTTGTCAGTACACCTATTGTTTTTATCTCTTTTGCCATAACTGACTCCTCCCATTCCCTGTCTGTTCCTTTGCCGATTCACTGAAGGGAAAATGCCTCTCCAACGTATCCAGCACTATTCTAATTCATTTTGGAAATGTTTTCAATACCTTTATCAACAACCTTCACATTATTTTCACCAAATTCCTGATACAATCTTTCAAGCAGCTCTCTGTTTATTTTGACATTTTGACTTGGCGGAAGGATCTTTTGTGCCTTCTCCTTCGCTAGAAATACGCCCACAGCGTCATTGCCATCGGAATCTCTTGTGAGATCACTTAACAACTGATTTTTCTTTTTGTATTCATCCATACAGGAAAACTGCACCCAAAGCTGCCGTGGCACATCATCAAACGCCACAATCTTTTCACAGATAAGCTTTCCTCTCTCCTCTTCGTCCACAGATACCCTTCCACGAATAAATACCTTATTCTCCTCCGTAAGCTTATCCTTGTTTTTGTCATAATCTCGCGGAAAGATAATAACTTCCACAGAACCGACCAGATCCTCCACCGCAATAAATGCCATCATCTTATTTGTCTTGGTCGTCTTTACCTTTTTTGAAGTGATCATACCGCCAATCCATACCTGCTGTCCGTCATATACCTTACTCTCCTGTGTTTCCTCATCCACAATAAAATCTGAAGTCATCGCTGTTATATTCTTTCTCCAGAACCCTTCATATTCTTCCAATGGATGTCCGCTAATATAAAAGCCAAGAACCTCCTTCTCAAACGCAAGAAGAAGCTCTTTTTTATATTCTCCCACATCTGGTATTTTTATCTCATAATTTTGCTTTTCTTCCTCTGACACAAAATCAAATAGGCTCATCTGCCCTGCCACTGATTTTTTTCTTTTCTCACTTATCTGTTCCATAATCGCGGCATAAACGCTGACATACTGCTTTCTTGTCGCTCCCATACTGTCAAACGCACCTGCTTTTATCAGATTTTCCACCGTGCGTCGGTTAATATCCTTCCCGCTCATGCGATCAATAAAATCCTCTAAGCTTTTATATCTTCCACGCTCCTCCCGCTCCTTGACAATCGCCTCCACCACCGTTTTTCCAACACTCTTTACCGCATTTAGTCCATAGCGAATGGAGCTCTCTGACACGGAGAAAGCGCTCTCACTCTCATTAATATCAGGAGGAAGAATGGGGATCTCCATCTGTCTGCATGTAAGAACATATTCTGATATTTTATTGGCATTGTCTATCACAGAAGTCATAAGTGCGGCCATAAATTCCACTGGATAATAATATTTTAAATATGCTGTCTGATAAGAAACTACAGCATATGCAGCCGCATGAGATTTATTAAAAGCATATTTAGCAAAATCAATCATCTCATCATAGATCTTATTGGCAGTCTTTTCATCTATGCCATTTGCCAAACAGCCCGGAACATTCTCCTCCTTATTGCCGTACACAAAATTCTTTCTCTCACGCTCCATCACAGCCGTCTTTTTCTTTGACATTGCTTTGCGCACTTCATCACTGCGCGACATAGTATAACCCGCCAGATCGCGGACAATCTGCATAACCTGCTCCTGATAGACGATACAGCCATAGGTAGGTTTTAATATTGGTTCAAGCTGCGGACAGTCATATTTTACCAACTCAGGGTGATTTTTTCCCTTTAAGTACTGAGGAATAAAGTCCATCGGTCCCGGACGATACAGTGAGATTCCAGCGATAATATCCTCCAAGCTCTGTGGCTTTAGCTCTCGAATAAAGCCTTTCATGCCACCGCTCTCAAGCTGAAAAACACCATCTGTTCTTCCTGTTCCAAGCGAACTTAAAACCTGTGGATCGTCATAATCCACCGCCATCATATCAAGCTCGATATTTTGGCTTTTTTTCAAAAGGTTGACCGCGTCACGAATGACAGTGAGAGTCCGAAGTCCCAGAAAATCCATTTTAAGAAGTCCCAGATTTTCTAACGTTGTCATGGTAAATTGTGTTGTGATAGAACCGTCGGAGGCGCGAGAGAGCGGCACATACTCATCCACCGACTTTTGGCTGATCACCACCCCTGCGGCATGCATGGAAGTATGTCTTGGAAGCCCCTCAAGGCGCTTTGCCATATCAATCAAATATTTTACTTCCGGCTGTTCCTCATACGCTCGCCTTAGCTCAGGGTTGATCTCCATCGCCCTGTTAATTGTGATATTCAGCTCATCCTTTGGTATCATTTTTGCAATATTATCCACCGCCGCATAAGGCATATCGAGCACGCGCCCCACATCACGAATCACACCTCTCGCCGCCAGAGTACCAAAGGTGACAATCTGAACCACCCGGTCTTTCCCATACTTTCTCACAACATAATCAATCACTTCCTGCCGTCTCTCGTAGCAGAAGTCCACATCAATATCAGGCATGGACACTCTCTCAGGATTTAGAAAACGCTCAAACACCAATCCATAGCGAATGGGATCTATATCCGTGATCTCCAAGGAATACGCAACGATACTTCCCGCAGCAGAGCCACGTCCCGGTCCCACAGCAATCCCATTCTCCTTTGCAAAATGAATAAAGTCCCACACAATCAGAAAATAATCCACATATCCCATTGTCTGAATAACACTTAATTCATATGTGAGCTGATCGTGAATTTCCTTGCCGCCCTCTGGATAGCGGCGCGCAAGCCCCTCAAAGCAAAGCTTATTTAGATATTCCCAAGAAGTAAATCCCTCAGGCACATCATATTTTGGAAGCTTGGTCACACCAAATTCAATCTCCACATTACAGCGCTCTGCGATCTTATGGGTATTTTCTATCGCCTCTTTTGCGTAGGGGAACAGTTTTTCCATCTCCTCCTGAGATTTGATGTAATACTGCCCACCCTCATAGCGCATTCGATTCTCATCACTGACATGTTTGCCTGTCTGGATACAGAGCAGAATATCATGTGCCTCCACATCGCTGTCATACGTATAATGAGAATCATTTGTCGCCACCAAATCGATCCCCGTATCACGGCTTAGACGCAAAAGCTGCTGATTCACCGTCTTTTGTGCCGCTATCCCGTGATCTTGAAGCTCAAGAAAGAAATTTCCCTTGCCAAATATTTTCTCATATCGAAGTGCAGCATTTTTTCCCTCCTCGTACATGCCTCGTTCCAGATACCTTGGTATCTCTCCGGCAAGACACGCACTCAAAGCAATAAGCCCCTCATGATAAGCTTCCAGAACCTCATAATCTACACGAGGCTTATAATAAAAACCCTCCACAAACCCCTTTGACACCAGCTTCATCAAATTGGCATAGCCTTTATTATTCTCCGCCAGCAGAACCAAATGATAATACCGGTCCTCACCGCCGTTCGTTTCCTTATCAAAGCGGGAACCGGGAGCCACATAGACCTCACAACCAATAATAGGCTTAATATCCCTTGCCTTACAGGCACGGTAAAAGTCTATTACGCCATACATCACGCCGTGATCGGTGATAGCGACGCTGTCCATTTGAAGCTCCTTCACCCTGTCCGCCAGCTCTTCTATCTTGCTAGAACCATCCAACAGGCTATATTCTGTATGCACATGCAGATGTGTAAATGCCATCCTTTGTTACTCCTTTTTTTCCTGTACGTTTCTCTCTCTTTCCTTTCTGAGAGATTCTGCAATTCCACTAAGCTTTCTCAGTCTGTGATTCACACCGGATTTTCCCACAGGAGGATGCAGCATCTCTCCCAGCTCTTTCAGTGTCGCCTCCGGTTGTTCAAGACGTCTGCTGGCAATCTCTGAGAGCCCTTCTGAAAGTGAGCCAAGCCCTATGGTATCCCTGATATATTGAATGTCCTCTATCTGTCTGACAGCCGCTGAAACCGTCTTATTAATATTCGCTGTCTCACAGTTGACTCTGCGGTTCACAGAATTTCTCATATCCTTAAGAATCCGAACATTCTCAAGATTCATCAGCGCCACATGAGCCTCCATAACATTTAGGATATCCACTATCTGTGCACCTTCTTTAATATATACAATAAAATATTGTTTTCGCCTGACAATCTTTGCCTCGATTGAAAATTCAGCGATAATCTCCCGAAGCTGCTCCGCCTTCTCCATCGTCGCACACACGATCTCGAAATGATATGCCTTCTCTGGATCACTGATAGAACCTGCAGCGAGAAAGGCCCCTCGAATAAAAGCTCGCTTACAGCATGGCTGCTGCACCACAAGATTACCTACCACAGACAGATTTTCCCCTATCTCCTGATGCTCGTCTATCAATCTGACAGCCTTTAGAATCCGTATGGCATCCTCATGATTTCCCACGGTCACAGTATAAAGCTTATTTTTTTTAAAGTATACATTCTGTTTAATAGAAATTTCCGTATCCGCATGAAATGTTTTCTTAAGCAGAGTAAAATACTTTCTCGCCACCGCGATATTTTCTGTGTGAATTTTTATACAATATTTATCCTCAGCGGATATCAGTATTCTGCCACACAAGCTTATAATTGCTGCTGCTTCTGCGATCTGGCAATGTCTCGCCTGCGAGAGCTGACGAGACAATTCATCCTTAACCTCACTGGAAAAAGACATAATCACGCCTCCATGCTTTGTTATCCTTCTACTTTAGTGCTTTGCGCTTTGCATCCTTCTCTATATCACGATGCTCAATCTTAATTCCATAACCAGCTCCCTCAACCTTAAGCCTTCGATATAGCTCATTCGCCAAAGTCACCGATCGATGCTTGCCGCCCGTACATCCAATCGCTATTACAAGCTGATTTTTACCTTCCAGAATATAATTTGGAATTAAAAACTTAAGCATATCCTCCAGCTTATCCACAAAAACATGAGCAGGCTCAAAGCCCATCACATAATCCTGAATTTCTTTATCATTTCCTGTCTTAAAACGCAGCTCTTCAATGTAATAGGGATTGGGAAGGAACCGAACATCAAACGCTAGATCCGCATCCTGGGGAATCCCATATTTAAAGCCAAACGAAAGCACAGTGATAAATAAATTCTTAAAACTCTCATCCTGTATAAATATCTTTTCTATCTCAATCTTAAGCTCGCGCGTCAAAAGCTGGCTCGTATCCAGAATATAATCGGCCTGTTTTTTTAGAAATTCAACTCTTTCTCTCTCCGTCGCAAGCCCTCTGTTAATTCTTCCATCCACGGACAATGGATGGCTTCTTCTTGTCTCCTTATAGCGCTTAATCAAAACCTCGTCCATCGCGTCCAAAAACAGAATCTCATAATTATAATTCTTTGCCGTCATCTCCTCAAGAACCTGCTTAAGCCCTGCCTCCAAAGCCTGTCCGCTTCTAATATCAATTCCCAGAGCCGCCTTTGTGATCTCTTGGTTTCGGGTAAAAATCAAATCTGCAAACTTGGAAACCAACGCAATCGGAAGATTATCCACACAGAAGAATCCTGCATCCTCAAGCACCCTGAGCGCTGTACTTTTTCCTGCACCAGACATCCCTGTCACTATCACAAACCGCATATTCAACCTCCAAGCATTCTAAAACCTTCCGGCAAACCTCACCTCAGGCTCCAGCATAACACCATGCTTTTCCATCACTGTCTTCTGTACATGCCGCATCACCGCCACCACATCAGCCGCAGTTGCACCACCAGTATTTACAATAAAACCACAGTGCTTCTCAGATACCTGTGCACCACCCACACGGTAGCCAGAAAGCCCTGACTCCATAATTAGCTTGCCGGCAAAATATCCCTCCGGGCGTTTAAAAGTGCTTCCGGCACTTGCATATTCCAACGGCTGTTTTTCCTTACGCCGGGCAGAAAGCTCCCTCATCTTAGAGAAAAGCTCCTCCCTATCTCCATCCTCAAGGCTAAAATCGACAGAAAGCACAATACAGCTCTGTTCCTGAACCACACTGTGGCGGTATCCAAAATTCATCTCCTGCTTAGTAAAAACCTTCTGTTCTCCATCCACAGTAAGAATCTGCACCGATTCCACCACATGGCTAATCTCACCCCCGTAAGCTCCGGCATTCATGGCGACTGCCCCGCCAAGGCTTCCCGGTATTCCTGTGGCAAATACAAGACCAGAAAGAGAATGCTCGGCCGCCTCCTGCGTTATTTTTGTGAGAAGAGCCCCCGCCTGTGCCTTGATTCTCCTTGTTCTTCCGTCCACCTCTATCTTGCCAAATTCCTTGCCCAGCCTAAGAATCACACCATCAAAGCCCTTGTCTCCCACCAAGAGATTACTGCCGTTTCCCATCACAAGATACGGAAGCTGATAAGTCTTACAGAGCCGTATCAATGCTTCTATCTCCTCCACCGTGGATGGTACAAGAAAATACTCCGCTTTTCCTCCCACACGAAATGTCGTATGTTCCTTCATAGGTTCTCCACAATAAATTCTCTCCTCAGGAAGCAACTGCCTAAGCTCCACTTCAAACTCCCGTCTCAATATTTCCCTCATTTCTGCGGCTGTTACAGAAGCTTTGCCGCCCCATATATTCCAGCATCATTTCCCAGAGTTGCGAGAGCAAACACGGTCTCTGTGCACCCCTTAAATGCCTTCTCCTTATAATATTTCTTAATTGTGCGGATTAGAACCTCACCTGCCTTAGAAACACCACCGCCAATCACAAAGATCTCTGGATCTATCACACAGGCGATATGAGCGGTCGCAATTCCAAGATATTCACCAAGCTTTTCCACCGCTGCAGTCGCTACCGCATCCCCCTTCTTCGCCTCATCGAAAATATCCTTTGCCGTAAAATTCGCAATATCTCTCAAGGTAGATGGTTTATCGCTGTTCTTAAGAAGCTTTGCCGCCGTCCTCACAATACCGGTTGCGGAAGCCACCTGTTCCAGACAGCCCTTCTTCCCACAGTTACATGCCTCTGTCTCGTCATAGACAACCGACATATGTCCAATTTCTCCTCCTGCTCCATGAACACCTGCCCGGATCTTTCCATCCAGTATAATACCGCCGCCCACTCCAGTTCCAAGCGTGATCATCACCATATCACGATAGCCTTTGCCACCGCCCTGCCACAGCTCACCAAGTGCCGCCACATTCGCGTCATTTCCTGCCTTTACGGGAATGTTCAAAAGCTTTCCAAGCTCTTCCTCTACGGAGAATACACCCCAGCCCAGATTGACACAACTATGGACAATCCCTTTTTCGTCCATAGGACCAGGCACACCTATCCCTGCACCGAGAATCTCTTCTTTGCTGATATTCTTCTGTTTTATTCGATTCTCTATACTATCCGTGATATCCCTCAATATATAAGAACCATTATCCTCCCGTCTTGTCGGAATCTCCCACTTATCTGCCAGAACCTCTCCTTGAAAAATACCAAACTTTACTTGTGTCCCTCCCAGATCGATCCCTATTCGTATATTTTTCATCTTACCCTCTTTTCCGCGCTGCACGCTTCTTTCTCAATCCTCTTCGTCACGCCTTGCCAAGTTTTTCTGTACACGGTTATACAATTCCTTCGCCGCATTGTATCCCATCTTTTTCTGTCTATAGTTGACCGCGGCAGTCTCCACAATAACAGCCAAATTTCTGCCCGGACGCACAGGAAGTGCATGACATATCACTTTGTTGCCAAGAAACTCTGTATATTCTTCCTCCATGCCTAGACGATCGTATTCTGTGTCCTTATTCCAATCTTCCAGCTTAATCACCATATCGATCGACTGGGTGTCCTTCACACTTTCAATACCAAACAATGATTTTACATCAATAATGCCAATTCCCCTAAGCTCAATCAAGTGCTTTGTCACCTCTGGGGCAGTACCTATCAGTGTCTCCTCACTTACCTTATGAATCTCCACCACATCATCCGTGACAAGACGATGTCCTCTTTTTATCAGCTCCAGCGCCGCCTCGCTCTTGCCGATCCCGCTCTCTCCCATAATCAGCACACCTTCTCCATACACATCCACCAACACACCATGAATCGTAATGGTAGGCGCAAGCTGAACCTTCAGCCAACGTATTACCTCCGCCATAAAGGAGGATGTGCTGTTTGGCGTCATCAGGATAGGAACCGCATAATGCGCGGCGAGATCCAACAACTCCTGATCTGGCTTAAGCTCCCTGCAAAAAACCAAACATGGAATATTGCTGGACAAAAGCTGATTGTATATCTTCATCTTCCTCTCATCATCCAGATTCTCCAGATACGCGGCCTCCACATAACCGACGATCTGGATGCGCTCCGAATCAAAATGATCAAAAAAACCTGTGAGCTGAAGAGCCGGCCGGTTAATATCAGGCTGTGTAATGCGGATTCCATTGACATCAATATCCGGCGTCAGATTTTTTAACCTCATTTTCTCAATTACCTTCGACAGCTTTACACTATGCATACCTTAACTCCTTCCATTCCTTTCTGCCTATCTTTTCTTATGTTATATTGCCTATATATCCCTATATTTAAGCCATATTTCTTTTCAAAGACTTGCACATAGATGGGGTGTCCGACACCGAACACCCCATTCTCTGCCAATACTGCTTGTGATAAACTGCATCGTTATCCCTTATATCTGCAATTTAAAAATTCTAAACTTATCCTCAAGCTTCTGCGACATATCCCTGACCTTCATCGCCTCATCTGCAAGAATATGAATCGTTGCGTTCAACTCCTGCATGGACGCCATTGTCTCCTCCGTGGACGCCGCATTTTCCTCTGAGATGGCGGAAAGATTCGCCATCACATCCACAACCCTGTCCCTAGAACGGTTGCAGCCATCTGTTTTTTCTTTAATATTTAAAGTCTCATCTCTTGAAACTATGATTCCCTCGTTTACCTTGTCAAATTGCTCGGTTGTCTCGCTAAGCTTATCCTCCTGTTCCTTGATAATCCCTCGCATCTCCTCCATGGCAGCCACCGACATCTCTGACTCATTGTAGAGGACATTCACAATATTCTCTATCTCCTTTGCCGATTGCCCAGACTGCTCCGCAAGCTTTTGAATCTGAGAGGCCACGACAGCAAAGCCCTTTCCCTGATCCCCTGCGCGCGCCGCCTCAATGCTTGCATTTAGTGAAAGCAGATTGGTCTGATTGGCAATTCCTGTGATTGCATTGACCGCTGTCCGTATCTTCTCCACCGATTCATTTGTGGCAAATACCTGCCTTCCAATCCGCTCAATCGCCTCCACAGTTTTGTCATTAGAATGACTTAGATCTTGTACAATCTCACCAGAGACCTCTCCCGCCTTTTTCATCTCTGAGGCAATGCGATCCAACCTGCCCACTCTCTGCACAATCTCACCAATTTCATTTCCCATATTCGAGATCTGCTGTGTCGCTGTCTCAATCTCCTCAGCCTGCGACAATGCACCTTTGGAGACACCCTCCACCGCAATGCTGATCTCATTGGTAGAGCTGTTTGTCTGAACGGCCATCTGATCGAGATTCTCCCCTGTCGTGGCTAATTCTGCCGCCGACTGCTTAATGTCAGACACAATATCCGACAATGTTATTCGAAAGCTTTCCAATTCCCGCGCCATAGCACCGATCTCATCTGTCTTTTTTAACAGACTTGCTGATGGCTTTACTGTCAAGTTGCCTGTTCCAAGCTCCCGGACAACCTCCTCCATCTTGCTAATGCTCCTTGCGATCCTTCCGCCAACCAAAACACAAACTATAATTGTAACAACAATCATCACTACCGCCGTGCCTATAATATTATTGACTCGACTGCCAATAAATGTATCCACATCCCGGCTCGGCTTTCCGGCAAACACCATGCCAATTACCTGACTTGTATTTTTATCCCTCAAAGGCATATAATATGCATAATATGCCTCCCCATTCACCTGCACACTCGTCGATTCGTATGCTCTCTGTTTATTTAACACCTCGTCCGTCACTTGCGCGGACGCTGCCGTGCCCACAAGCCTTTTTCCTGTCGTCTTATCTATCAGCGAAGTGACATACCGAGTATCCCCATAAAACAATGTTATCTCCGTATCTGAATTTGCCACAAATTCATCAAACATCTCTAAATTGGCAGAAAAATTTGTTTCGCCCTTGTATAATTCCTTTCCTTCCAGATGCCACTCGCCCTTATCTATCACATCAAAGCTTTCTGCAATGCAATCCGTCAGATCAGCAAGCCCTGTCAGCGCCTCAGACTGCATCCCATGCCTCATAGCTTCCACTGCTCCCCCAGCTATCACAACCACTGCAACCAGCATAGGAAGAATAGACAGAAGCAAAAGCTGCATTGTCATCTTAAATCTTGGCCCTCTCCTAACATCCGTTTTTTCCATAATACGTCTCCTTTTATATCCTGTGAGCTTAGAGTGTGCCATCAAAGAGACAACTATCTCTTTGTCACACCTTCCACTTAAATAATTAAAAGACACACTCTGGTGTAAACCGCACGTCCGTTGGTATCCTACCCGTAATTATATCAGAATATATATTTTTTTACAAGATTCCCTGTTTTATTTTTAAAGGTTTCTAAAACCTATCGCAAGCTTAAATGTTTTTCGATTCCATCTGCGACCGCCTGTGCAATTTTTTGCTGATATTCTTCTGTCACAAGCAGCGTAGCCTCATTCCAATTACTCAAAAAGCCGCACTCCACAATCACAATCGGACAGATCGCCTTCTTAAGCAGATAATAACTATCATTTGGCTTTGCTGTCCTCTTCTTCTCCGGCGCAAGCTGCTCAATCAATTCATTTTGAATAATAGTTGCCAGTTGTTGCCCTTGTGTGGAGGTGGTATAGTAAAAGACCTGCGGGCCTGCCACTCCTTCTTCATGATAGCTGTTTTGATGTATGCTAACTGCTATGCTACATTTGCTGTCAGCAATAATCTGGCAACGCTTCTGCATATCAGAACGCTTTTTGTTGGTATCTGATTCCTGATATAACCCGTTCTCGTCCTCCCTTGTAAGCACCACAGTAATGCCTTTTTCCTCTAATAATGCTTTTACCTTCAATACAATACTTAAATTAATGTCCTTCTCAAGTGCGTTGTTCACACCGATCTTGCCCGGATCAGAACCTCCATGCCCCGCGTCCAGCACCACTATTCTATCTGCTGTCTCAGCCATGCTCTCTATCGTGCCTATATTTCTGGCAATAAAAGATACTGTGAGAATCAACAGAAGTGACATGAAAAGCTCCCATTTTTTATTCATGCTTCCCATTCCCCGCAATCGTACTATTACTATAATGTATGCGTGGAATAGCATATCATTCCAGACCTCGCTATTCTAATTCAGATGTTGTGTAATTATCTCCCACACCGAAGATTTTGCAAGTCCTAAACTCCACTCCGCAATACCAGCAAGCTCATATTTCTTAATCAGATCCACTTTAAGACCGATTGATGTCGAATCCTCCAGCCACACCAGATATTTACATCCCTCTGAGACGTACTCTCCATAGTACTGTCCAAGAGCCTCATTCCAGACAGGTGTAACATTATGATCAGAAAGAAGCTTTTCTGCCTGCCCCATAGATACTGCTATGCTGTCTAACAAATATCTGCCGTACTCCGAAGTACTGTCCTCCACCAGAGGAAGGTTCTGTTTCTGTGCTTCCGTGGCCACAGACTCTGGGATCTGCTTAAAAACTCGTGTATAAAATGGAACTGCATTAATAATCTTCTCCTTTGGAACCTCTTTTAAGGTATTTTCAATCCCATCTTTCACAAAGCCTATGGATGCCGTTGAACCCGCTTCACTCATTCCTGAATAATGCTCATCATATGCCATAATTACCACATAATCAACCACTATCCCTTGTTCCTTTCGATTATAGTGTGCACTGGACGCCGTCGGCACATAATTATCAACGGACAGCACTAACCCAGCCTTCCGGCACGCGATGGAAAGCTCTCTGATAAATTGAATATATGCATCCTCTGCATCAAAGCTCAAGGACTCAATATCCACATTAATTCCATCCAAATTATACTCATCTGCATAATGCATCAATTCTTCAATTAAGTGTTCCCTGCTCTTCATATTGGACAATATCTGATATGTGCTAATATCATAAGTTATATTCTCCATCAGCCCCCAGACCTTTAACCCCATATTGTGTGCCTGATTCACATAGTCTTTATTGGCAAGTGAGACTAGATTTCCGTCATTATCCGACATAAAAAACCATGTAGGAGAGATCACGTTCACACCTGTCACCCCATTCATTGCAGATGCAAGCACACTGCCATCACAGACACCTCCCATCTGATGCCATGCCATATTAATCTTTTCCCCACTCACCAGCGATGGATATTCTGGTTCCTGATATTCAGGATTATCTATCACACCCTTTTTCTGCTCTCCAAGCGATTTTTTCTGAATATAACCTCGAACGCCATTTTGATTCTGCACGCATACCCATTCCTCCATCTCATAGCAAACCGTCAAAAGCTCCTCTGGCTCCACATCGGCCAGTATCTCACTTTTAATGCCGCCAAGCACACGGATCACGCCCTTCTTAAGCGCCCTTGCCTGTGAGATCTCTCCCCACTGATGATACAATAATAATCTCGCTGGCTCTGCATAATATTCATATAAAATATCAGAGCATCCCTTCACATAATCAAGATTTATATAAAGATTATCATCCATTCTTTTCACAATCTCACAGCCATAGTTCTCCTCTGTTCCATTTAATGTGTAGGTGTCACTATCAACAGGAAATTTATAGATATCATAGGCTGTAGTGTATACCATAGCCTGCGCAGACTCATCCCAATAAAAACGAGAATTGAATTTTTCTTTCACCAGCTCATAGGGAAGGTATATCTCTTCCTCTGAACGTTTCGCCATAATCTCAGCGCGTGATGGAATTAAGGTTTCATCCTGAAGCAGAAGCACAACATCCTCACTATTATTTTCTTCTATATCAAAATATGTGTATAGATCTTCCCTTTCTGTAGAAGGACGATAACGCTCAATCAACGTATGAATCCCTGCGCCGATGCCAATTATAAGAATTAGCCCCATCACCACTGTTATCTGTATTAATTTCCTCTTCACACCATATCCTCCTATTGTAGTATCTTTGCTGGTGCCATTATACCATACCTTAATTTTTATGTCCATAAAGATACCCAGAATCTATGAAGCTTTTCACATATCAAGAGCGTGCCTGAAAATCGCTTTCCTCAAGATGTATGTCACAGTTTGTGGGAATGAATTTTCAGCCACGCTCCAAGCGGCCGGCAGATTCCTTTCACACGGAGGGGAACTCCATAAATATTTTTATCTGCCGGCTTTCTTTGCATATTAGTATCTATTCTCTTATTCTATCAAAAGATATTTGTATTAATTTTCCATTATCATCTCCCATATAATCTCGCATATATTCCACTCCTTCCTCTGCTGCCATGCAGGCATGTGTGATCTCATATGGTGTACTTTGTCTACCATTAAGAAACAGTCTTATCCTTCTGTTCTGATAGGCCAGCAGCTCCCGCAGTAGCTCTTCATATTTTAACCATCTCTCCTGATAAATGACAAATTCAGTAAATTCAATATCTACCCTCAAGCTTATCTCCTTTCAGTAATCTGCTTCACATCCCATATTATTTTTTGTGATATATTATAATTTAAATGATAACTATCTGCTCCTCTTCGTTGGCAGCCTCTTTTATTGGCGGCTGGATGGCATACCAATGCGAATAAAACCATTTAGTTATTCGATTCACATGAAATGTGCCAAAATTAGAGATGTGTTCTGAAGAAGATTCTGTATTTCCAAATTTTTCCAGCAAAGAATACTGTTCTGAGTAGATATTTCTTTTTATTTTGGATACCCTACCTGAAGTATACCTTATCTTATCTCAAAGCAAAAACCTGTTCGAAAATTAAAAAATCTTGGGAAATTGTCAGCGATTCTATTCTGACTTAGATATAGCAGCATATGCTGATAAATGATAATGTATGGAATGGTCCTCCTTTCCGAAATAACAGTATTTCTTCGGAGAACCCATCTCTTGCTACACAGTATAGCAACTTTTTTCTTATAATTCAAGCTGTTTTTTTCGACAAATAGTGATTTTATCTTTACGGGAAGTAATTTATCGGTTATACTATAGGCAGGCCAGAGGATATTTATCAGTAAGGAGTATAAATTATGAAGATCGAAAAAATAAACGATAATCAAATCCGCTGTACATTAAATAAAAATGATCTTGCATCTCGTGAGATCAAGATCAGTGAGCTTGCCTACGGTACGGAGAAGGCAAAGAACCTTTTTCGTGATATGATGCAGCAAGCTTCTTATGAGGTCGGTTTTGAGACCGATGACCTTCCACTTATGATAGAGGCTATTCCCATGTCCGCGGAATCCATCGTTCTGATTATCACTAAGGTAGATGATCCCGAAGAACTGGATACCCGCTTTTCCAAATTTGCTCCCCCCTACGAGGAGCTCGATGACATGGAAGATCTGGAAGACATCCATGCTGCACCTAGCTTTAGCAATGCAGAGGATATGTTAGAGCTATTTACTGAGACAGCGGACACAGATGCTACACAAGCAGATTCTTTACCAAACACAGATTCCCTTCCTTCTGGCATCCAAGCCGGAAGCACAAAGAAGCAGGAGGTTCAGAGCAATCTGACACACTGTTATTCTTTTCAGAATTTTGAGACGATTGAAAAGCTGTCGCATATTCTAGGCAATATTTATTATGGAAGAAATTCTCTCTATAAAGACGAGAAAACGCATATCTATCATCTTGTACTCACAAAGTCCTCCCATACCCCGCAGGACTTTAATAAGGTGTTAAATATTACATCCGAGTACGGAGTAAAAGAGAGCTTTTCCATTGAAAAGGAACGATATTTTCGTGAACACTACCAGACAATTATTGATGGCTCCGCTTTACAAATCCTTGGCAATGTATTATAATGGACAACACATTTAAAATTTTAATCAGGAGGATATAATTATGGCACAGGTTTCCAAAGATATGATTATCTACGATATTTTACAAATAGACTCCAATCTCGCGCCCGTTTTGATGAGCGCAGGTATGCATTGCATTGGCTGCCCCTCTGCACAGGGAGAATCCCTTGAGGAAGCTGCAATGGTACATGGACTTAATGCGGATGATCTTGTCAACACATTAAACGAATATCTGGCAACAAAAGCAAGCTAATGACACACAGCTAACCTGTTTTTCTTGACGGGTTAGCTGTTTTCTTCTCTCTCATTATCTCCCATTTCCAATCTCTGTAAACATGCCATTTGTACTAAAAAAAGAACAAGAAATCTATATATTTTATATTGACGTGTATACAGTATTCATATATAATACAGATGTAAACAAAGCTTAGATAAATACTCCGGCTATCGGAGTAAACTATAAATTTTTATGTTTAGGAGGAAATAACGAATGAGACCAGAATGGAAAGACTTTGTCGGCGGAAAATGGGAAACCGAAGTCGATGTCAGAGACTTTATCCAAAGAAACTATACCCCTTATGCAGGTGATGATTCCTTCCTTGAAGGACCGACAGAAGCTACTTCAAAGCTCTGGGCACAGGTGCTGGAGCTCTCAAATAAAGAAAGGGAAGCAGGTGGCGTCCTTGATATGGATACCAGAGTTCCATCCACTATCACTTCCCACGCAGCAGGCTATCTTGACAAGGATCTGGAAAAAATTGTAGGCTTCCAGACAGATAAGCCTTTTAAGCGCTCCTTACAGCCTTATGGTGGTATCAATATGGCTAAGGCTGCTCTTACCACAAATGGCTATACCATTGACCCAGATGTAGAGAGATTTTTCACTGTTCACAGAAAAACACACAACGCTGGTGTATTTGATGCATATACTCCTGAGATGAGAGTATGCCGCTCCAATCACATTATCACAGGTCTTCCTGATGCTTATGGACGCGGACGTATTATCGGTGACTACCGCCGTGTTGCTCTCTATGGCGTTGATTTCCTGATTAAAGATAAGGAAGAGCAGAAGGCAACCACTTCTCACACTATGACACCCGATGTCATCCGTGACAGAGAAGAATTATCCGAACAGATTCGCGCCCTGAAGGATCTAAAGACCCTTGGCGAGATCTATGGCTGTGATATTTCTAAGCCAGCTTCCAATGTTCAGGAGGCAATTCAGGCGATTTACTTTGGATATTTGGCAGCAGTAAAAGAGCAGAATGGTGCTGCGATGTCTCTGGGACGTACCTCCACATTTGTTGACTGCTATGCAGAGAGAGATCTAAAGAATGGTACTTTTACAGAAGCTCAGATTCAGGAATTTATCGACCATTTTGTTATGAAGCTAAGACTGGTTAAATTTGCCCGCACACCAGAATACAATGCACTGTTCTCTGGAGATCCGACCTGGGTAACAGAATCCATCGGTGGTGTCGGCGTTGACGGACGTCCTCTTGTGACAAAGTCTTCCTTCCGCTACCTGCACACATTGCACAATATGGGCACAGCTCCAGAGCCAAATATGACTGTACTGTGGTCCACAAGACTTCCAGCAAACTTCAAGAAGTTCTGTGCAAAGGTTTCTATTGAGACTTCTTCTGTTCAATATGAAAACGATGATCTGATGAGAGTGACACATGGTGATGATTATGCTATCGCATGTTGTGTATCCTCCATGAGAGTGGGCAAGGAGATGCAGTTCTTTGGCGCTAGAGCAAACCTTGCAAAATGTCTTCTCTATGCCATCAACGGCGGCGTAGACGAAATGACAGGTGTTCAGGTAGGACCTAAGTACAGACCAGTGGAGGGTGATTATCTGGACTATGATGATGTTATGGACAAATATACTGCTATGATGAAATGGCTTGCAGAGGTTTATGTCAATACTCTCAACGTTATCCACTATATGCATGACAAATACTGCTATGAGAAAGTGCAGATGGCTCTTCACGACAGAAAAGTAAAGAGATACTTTGCAACTGGAATTGCTGGTTTATCTGTTGTGGCAGATTCTCTCTCCGCAATCAAGTACGCTAAGGTTAAGGTAGTGAGAAATGATGTTGAGATCACAAAGAAGGTAAAAAATCCTCAGACAGCAAAATCTGAGCTTAAAATAATTGGTATCGCTAAAAATGTTGTCACCGATTATGAAGTAGAGGGTGATTTCCCGAAATATGGAAATAACGATGACCGTGTTGATCAGATTGCCGTTGAAATTGTACACAAATTTATGAGCATGGTAAGAAGCCATTACACCTACAGAGAGAGTGTTCCGACAACTTCCATCCTCACCATTACCTCCAATGTTGTATACGGCAAGAACACTGGTTCCACACCAGACGGACGTAAGAAGACACAGCCATTTGCTCCGGGCGCTAATCCGCTGCACGGACGTGATACACATGGTGCTCTTGCTTCTCTGTCATCCGTGGCAAAACTGCCATTCAAAGATGCACAGGATGGTATTTCCAATACGTTCTCCATTATTCCGGGTGCACTTGGCAAGGAAGATACTGTATTTGCAGGGGATCTTGAGATCGATTTGAAATAATAGGTATCGCAGAAAGGGGTGAGCGTAACCAGATGCAAAAGCCAATTTCTGATAAAACGGTTGAGGATGATATTGTAGCTATGCTCGATCAGTTTATGGCCAAAGGCGGAGGGCATATGAATATTGATGTCAATGCACTTGGCGACCAATTAAAAAAACAAATAGAAGAAACAAAATCAAACGAATGTAATTCAAAAAATATGGCATGTCAGATCCCTACTCTTCATGTAGGGATCGACACCGATGAATCATAAGGAGGATAATACTATGGCAGCAGTTAATGAGCAGCAGATCGACAACCTTGTTTCTATGTTAGATGGTTATGCAGAAAAAGGTGGACATCATCTGAATGTAAATGTATTAAATAAAGATACCTTGTTAGATGCACAGGCACATCCTGAGAAATATCCTCAGCTTACCATCCGTGTATCCGGCTATGCAGTAAACTTTATTAAGCTGACAAAAGAGCAACAGAACGATGTTATCTCCCGTACCTTCCATCAATCCATGTAAGGAACAGGAAATTAGATCCAATAGAGAATTTCAAATATGGAGCTGTCATCATTAAGACAGCTCCATATTTTTAAAGAGCGAGGAAAATTATGGATGGAAAAATTCATTCGATTGAAACCTTTGGCACCGTGGATGGTCCCGGCATCCGCTATGTTGTATTTTTTCAGGGCTGCCCCATGCGCTGCCTGTACTGTCACAATCCCGACACATGGCAGATGAATACTGGGACAATTATGACTGTTGAAGAGATTCTCACCGACTATGAGAAATATCGCCCTTTCTTAAAAGGTGGTGGTCTGACGGTTACAGGTGGTGAGCCCCTTATGCAGATTGATTTTCTACTAGCATTATTTAAACAAGCTAAAAAACAAGATATTCATACCTGCATAGATACTTCTGGCATAGCCTACAATGAATCAAACCACGCATATATAGAAAAATTGGACGCGCTTATGTCATTCACAGATCTTGTTATGTTAGATATTAAGCACATTGATCCAGAGGAGCACCAGAAGCTCTGCAGTCAACCCAATGAACAGATTCTTAAATTTGCTAAATATCTGGAAAAGCATCAGATTCCTCTCTGGATACGGCACGTTGTGGTCCCCGGCATCACGGACAAAGAACTATATCTGCGCCGCCTTGGAAGCTTTCTCGGAGAGCTTACAAACCTAAAAGCACTGGATGTACTTCCTTATCATACCATGGGAGCAGTAAAATATGAAAATTTGGGGATAGAATATCCCCTAAAAGGAGTTCCTGCACTTGACAAAGCAGATGCCGTCAAGGCACGCAGCATTATACTAGAAGAGCTTCACAAAAAACGCAAAGAACTACATTTAGAGAAATAGACATGAATTAACACTTGTTTTCTTGTATATTTTTTGCTAAAATAAGATAAGAAACCAAAGAAGGTTCCTGATTTCGAATTTAAGGAGGATGTAAGTATGGCATACGTAATCGGCGATGAATGTGTATCTTGTGGCACATGCGAGGGGGAATGTCCGGTAGGCGCTATTTCCGAGGGTGATGGAAAGTACGAGATCAATCCAGACACATGTATTGAATGTGGAAGCTGCGCAGCAGCATGTCCTACAGGCGCAATCAATTTATAAGAGAGAAACGTTAAATGGAACAAGAAAGGCGTGTCATCTGACACGCTTTTCTCGTTCCATTCTAAGCGCCACTAACATACCATCTACTTCCCTTAAAAATCTGGCATACCTTATTAACTCTCTTCCCACTTTTTCATCTGCATAAATCCCCTTCTTATATATAACTGGATGCTCCAAATTAGACCAATAATCCATCGCAACCGTCCGAATTTGAAGCTCTACCAAACCTGTTCTCGTCTTTAAAAGCAAATGCAAGCTCTGATAACCACTTTTTTTTGGCAAAGCGATATAATCCTTCTGTGACAATACTTGTACTTTCTTTGATGTCACAATATACTCCTTCAGTCTGTACACATCATCCAGATAACTACACACAGCACGCACGCCAGCCAGATCATGAAGCTGCTCCACACCCTTCAATGAAATCATATATCCCTTTTTTCTAAGCTTCTCTATAATACTTTCCGGCGTTTTAATCCGTCCTTCCACTGCTTTCAAAGGCATACGCTTTTGCTGTATCTGTTCTTTCAGATTCCAATCCCACAAAAACTCTTTGACAAAGCGAATTGCTTCCCTTCTATCTGCCATAAACTCCTCAGAAGTAAGCTTCTGATATAGAAGTTTCTCCTCTTTTTCCTGTATTTCCATATTACTCCCCATTTCTGCACTACTAATTTACATCTTAAACACACACTTTAACAGTATATTCTGATATATAATAAAATAGAACCTTTTTGTGTTATTTTTGAAGATGGTCCGCACAGAGAATGACCTATGGTTCTCCGTCACCGCGCTCCCGCTTAGTGAAAAACGTAACGGACACTAAGCTCGCTAATACCTCGCTAAGTGCCGACGTTTTTCAATAGGTTCCGTAGAACCATAGGTCATTCTCTGTGCTGCTTTTTTGGTATTCCACACATGTTATTATTAACCCCCCTCAATATCTTCACCTTTAAGACATTATAAACTATTTTTTACTCATCGCTCTATCCATTTGTTTCCTTTATTATCTCCAAATCTTTCTATCACTATTTTCAAAAAAGTCCATAAAACCAACTACTATTATGCTCACATTACCGATAAAACAGCACAGAGAACCGCCCATAGTCCTACGGAACCTATTGAAAAACGTCGGCACTTAGCGAGGTATTATCGAGCTTAGTGTCCGTTACGTTTTTCACTAAGCGGGAGCGCGGTGACGGAGGACTATAGGCGGTTCTCTGTGCGGACCATCCCCAAACATGACTCAATACAATATACTTTTTAAAGTGCCATACACATAAAAAACAGAGGGCATGTCCACCCTCTGCTGCTTATGCTTTCCTAAAAAAACGTTTCTTCTTTGTCTTTTTTGGGTTCTCCGATGTCGCAGCAGCCTCCATCCTTCCCTTTTGATAGCTGCGAATCATCTCATCCAGCTTCTTATAACGCTGTTCCTCTTTTTCATCCTGAAGCCGCATCAAATAGTCCATCTCCTTCAGGACACTCTCACTGACTCTGTCGCTGATCTCCTGTCCAAGCTGCGAGCTGTTCTCCGCCAGAGCACGAGACATAATATTTGTCATAATAACCTGAAACTGTTGGATCTTGTCCTCCGCAATAGGAGCCGTGGCATGTACCTCACTCTTTGATTCCGCACAGACAGGAAGCTTTTCCTTCTTCTCCACTTTTTTCTGTTCCGCCTCCTTTGAAGCTCTTGCTTCCTCCTCCATAACCTTATTATTCAGCTCCTCCTTGCGCCCAAGCACATAATCCAAATTATACTCCCCGGAATTAATCAGCTCTGGAAGAACCATCTTGATTGCCTTTAGTTGAAATCCCTGATCCTTTAACTCCTTAATATTCTTTAGCAGCCTGATATTCTCATCTGTATAGTAACGATGCCCCATCTCATTCCTTGGGATCTCCAAAACCAGCTCTTCTTCCCAATATCGTAATACATGTGCCTCCACATCTACCTGTTTCGAGGCATCGGATATGATATATCGTTTTTCTGCCATAACCGCCTCCTATAATTGTAAATATTTTCCAGTTATTTCAATTATAACATTATCTTCTTAAAAAGCAAGTAAAATTTCCAAATATTTACAATTCTTGGCGACTGCTCTTACTTTCGATTTGCAGGCTCAATATTGATAGATTTTCCTTTAATCTTAGAGTTTTGCATTGCCTTCAGCACCTCTTTCGCATATTCTCTAGGCACTTCCACAAAGGTATATTTATCATACATATCAATCGATCCTACCAATTTGCCCGGCATCCCTGATTCTCCTGCAACTGCTCCGAGAATATCACCAGGCTTAATATTCTGCTTCTTTCCAATATTTACAAATAGGCGCACCATGCCCTCTTCTGCCCCAGTATCGCCAAAATCACCGTAAGCTGGTTTTTCTGTCTCCTCATTTTCACTGCCTCCCAAAGCCATCTTAAGAAAGGCTGCCGCCATATCAAGAGCTGTAAAATCTTCATCATTTAAGCGCTTCTCCACCAATCTCATTGTCGCTGAAAGATCTTCCTCCTGAATGGTATTCTTGATCTTTTCCATAATCTTATCAACCTTTGTGTTTGCCACATCATTTAAAGATGGAATGGGTTGCAAATAAATCTTAGTCTTACAATAGCGCTGAATATCCCTCAGCTTATACACTTCCCTGCCAATCACAAAGGAAAATGCCTGCCCTGTTCTTCCAGCACGTCCTGTTCTTCCAATGCGATGCACATAATATTCGTCATCCTGAGGCAGATCATAATTAAATACTGCCTCCACATCATCCACATCAATTCCCCTTGCCGCTACATCCGTGGCAACCAAAATATCTGTTTTTCCATTTCGAAAACCATTCATCACTCTATCACGCTGAGACTGTTTCAGATCACCATGAAGCCCCTCCGCAAAATATCCCCTATTCTGCAAAGCTAATGTGAGCTCATCCACCTGCCTCTTTGTATTGCAAAAAATAAGAGACAGCTTTGGCGCGTGAATATCCAAAAGGCGGCAGAGCACCTCCTCCTTATTCTTAGGCTTCACTTCATAGTAATACTGCTCAATCTTAGGAACTGTCAGCTCTTTTTTAACCACCTTTACAAGCTGTGCATCTTTTTGATATTGATGGGTGATCTCCAAGATTGGTTTTGGCATAGTGGCAGAAAACATAATGGTTTGTCTTTCCTCCGGTACTTGACTGAGAATTGTCTCAATATCCTCACGAAAGCCCATATTAAGCATCTCATCTGCCTCATCCAAAATTACTGTGTGAATATAGTCAAATTTCACGGTCTTTCTTCTCATATGATCCATAACACGTCCCGGTGTTCCAATAATAATCTGCGTTCCTACTTTAAGAGAACGAATCTGTTTGACAATATCCTGCCCGCCATAAATAGGAAGCACCTTAATGCCATGCATATATTTTGCAAGCTGACGAATCTCATCTGCGACCTGTATGGCAAGCTCTCTTGTGGGGCATAGAACGATAGCCTGCAATTTTTTTGATCTTGGATCTATTTTTTGTAAAAGTGGTATTCCAAATGCTGCTGTCTTTCCTGTCCCTGTCTGTGCCTGTCCCACTACATCTGCCCCAGTAAGCTCTATCGGAATTGCCTTTGCCTGAATTGGCGTAGCCTCCTCAAATCCCATATCTGTAATTGCCCTAAGAATCGGCTCTGTAATATTTAATTCCTCAAATCTGACTGTCTCCATATTCTAGTTCCTCCATTTCTGCTGCATCCTTACAGTCGTTTTTCCTTACACAAGGGATACTCACAATCCCTATACAATCGAGTAGGGAAGATTTATCGCCCCTACTCGCCGCGCGGCCCGTGCGCCACATCAGTGGCATATTTCCTCTGCACGGGCCTGTGCATTAAAAAGCGCCCTTCTGTAGGAAGAGCGCAAATCAATATTATTTCAATTATATCTGTACATAACACTACAGTTTTTATAATAACAGATCTTATAGACTTCGTCAACCATATTTTTACAGATCTGTCTATGCCTGCAATTTACTTGCTATATAAAAGCTTCTGGAAGAATTTTTAGCTGTTTGGTATAATAATACCGCGCACCTGTATATGGATAATCAGACAACTCAAATACCTGTCCCCTCAATTCTTCAATAACAAATATATTTATTCACACCTTAAAGAAAGATTTTCAATACCTACTTCTCGGATATAATCTTACAAATAACAAACCTACAATCATAACCACTGCTGAGATTCCTACCCACATCCATAGATTGTCCTGCTGGCTGGTTTCATTTTGGAGCTCTCCCCTAAATCCTGCGCCTCCTTTCCATTCTCCGGGGAAATTACCAGCTTCTTGCGCTCTACGATTTTGTCCCTGATCTCCTTCCATTTCTGGTGAAAATGGCATTGTATTACCATCAAGCATTTCCATCTCATTAGGCATCTCCCCTTCTGGCATCATCACTCCATCTGGCATATTCTTATTTTCTTCTGGCATCATTCCATCTCTCTTTGACATGGCCTCTCCATCTGGAAACTGCCCCACTTCTTTTGCGAAGCCTCCTCTATTTCCATTCATACCTGCTCCACCTTGTGATCCCATAACAGAAATATCCAAATCGGCTGTGTCAATTTTATTCTCATTTATCTGCATTGATGTCGTTTTTTCTAATGTACCATCCAACTGGCTGCGAACACTCGCTGCTCTTTTTTCGCAAAATAACTGCAGCATCTCATTTGCTTCTATATATTCTTCATAGGAAAAGAAGGCCGTTGGATCTTCCTTGATATAATCATCCAGCAAAACATCCAGTTTATTCATCACTTCAGAAAAGTTTCCACTTTCAAAATATCTATAGATCAGTTCTTCAAGATATTCATAATATTGCTCTTTATACTCTGGAACCTTTAGAATCTTTTCTATAATCGGGCGTTCTTCTAAATTTCCACTTACCACATCATCAATTCCCCTATTGATCACCTCACTGGTATTATGGTTTTGAAAGCCGCCAAAGGCAAGGTTATAATCCCAAGGCAGCATGGTAAGGATGCCATCTTTCTCATATAGATAATAATTATGAAGCATTGTGCCAAAATAACTGTCGTCATTTATTAAAAAGGTATTTGCCGCAATATAGCGAAGCATAGCATCTACATCAACCGCCTCACTTATCTCTGCTCCTTCGCTTATTTTCTTAAGAGCTTCCACCACTCTTTCCTTATCTGTCTTAGATGGCTGAAATACCGCGCCATCAAAAATTGCACTGTAGCTGTCTAGGTCATTATCGACATAAGCAAGGGATGCCCCTTGGCTGCCACTTGCATCTCTTATCATAGTGCCCTCTGGCTTATATAACTCACCATAATCTGCCCCAAATACCCGTGTGGCATAGGATTCCTCCATTCCCTCCAGCGCAAAATAGATTCCCCAATTTTCTCCATTTCTGCTTACACTGGCATAAGAGAACAGAGAAGCTTCCACTCCAAGATAGGACATAATATCATAAGAAATATATTCCTTGCGGCATGTGGCATCACTTATCATATTGTTTAATATCAGCTTATCAAGACCCATGCAAGTCTGTGCAGAATCATAATGATCAAATTCCAACTTAAAGCTGTAACGATCGGTAGTACTATCGCTTGCAACCTGTGTTAAGCTGGTGTTTCCTTTGGGACGGATTCCCACATTATAATAAGTTATTCCATTGATCACCACATCACAGCGATAATAATTCTCTTCGACTGCATGCTCTAGCATCTCATTCCAATCGTCATCCTCCATCAAAATATCAACCGTCATAACCTGATTTTTATCAAACAGCTCTGTATATGGCATAGTTGTCTCTTTTGCCTCAAGTGCAAGAACATGTGGGAAATAGGTGAGGGTGACAGAAAATAAAAGTGCCAATAAAATACTGACCACAGCTATTCTATCAATCCAATTTTTTTTAATCATAATTACCTCATTTCTTGTAACCATCTGTTTGTCAGCCTGCATACTCCCCATTATAGCTTACAAGCACTGCACTCTTTACGCCATGTAAGCTACTTAGTCGATTGATAAATTCCGTTCCCATCTCCAGCAATCGCACCTCCACTGTGATCTCAATGCCATCCCCTGACACCGTTTTGCTCTTTATCAACTGTTTCTTTGTAGAGCTTGTCATCTCTTTTATACATGCCTGCTCTGCCGATTCATTTTCACAGCGCACCACAACAATATATGGATTTTCCCCCGGCTTGCGGTTTACAAATACCAACATTAAAATTCCTATTAAAACTGTGCCAATCACCGCAAGCGGTATCATCCCCGCTCCCAGCACAATGCCTGACGCGATCGCCCAGAATAAATAGGCGATATCTAATGGCTCCTTCACGGCCGTGCGAAATCGAACAATGGAAAGAGCACCGACCATACCAAGTGAGAGTACAACATTCGAGGTAACTGCTAAAATAACAAATGTTGTGATCAATGTCATTGCCATCAGCGACACACCAAAGCTTGTTGAATACAGAACACCATTAAATGTTTTTTTATAGACCATAAATATAAACAATCCAACACAAAATGCCAATACCATAGCGATCGCCGTGTCCATTACACTAAAGGAAGCTATGTTTTCGGTAAAGCTGCTTTTAAAAATATCCTTGAAAGTTACTGCTGTTATCATCTTTATCCCTCATTTCTTTTTATTTTTATGCCAGGCTTACATACTACATTATCCAAATCTACGACAGACGGCATATTTTGAAAATGCCTCCTGCATCCGCTCATTTTCCCGAATACACATCTGTATAATCTCCGGTATAAAAGCATCATATTTTACTTCCATCAAAACAGTCTCCACTTTGTCTGTCTGTACAGTTGGACAAGACCAATGAAAGAATTGAGAAGGCGACAGACCTGTGCAGATATTGCGGTCAAATGTAATACGCACATTTCCCGGAGCATATACATATGGTTCTCTTAGATAATCTACTATCACGCGAGGTCTAAGCTGCTCATTCTTTATCTTTGCGTAAAACTCAATCAAAAGCTTCTTTTCACATTTGCCAAGAGTCTCTATATCTCCTCTTAAAAGCTTTGCCACCTGAGCTTTTGAAATTTCCTCAGAAAATTTACTACACAGCCCGCCAAGTTTACACTTTTTCTCCAGATAAATCAAGTCTGTATTGCCATTGTAATAACGAAGCCGAAATTTTTCTCTCTCATTTACTCCATCTATTTTCTCGCGTAGCGCTTTATCCCGATAATTGTCAAAATATAAACTCCGTATCTGATACGTTCCTTCCTCTCCCACATGGGCATCCAGCCCAGTCACAGCTCGAAGTCTGCTGCGTATACTTAGATATTCCACATATCTCAACTCATGCTTTGTCTCATGCCGGAATTTTCGTCTTGGCTGCTCACAAGGCTCCATACACATCCCCTCTTTCCTATCAAAATATCTATATAAAATATAAAAAAGACCTGTGTCAAGCCTGTGACTTGAATGTGACAGTTAGCTGAAATTTAAAATTTATTCTTTCTAAAAAATTTCTACCTGTGCGGTTGGACGCTCCAAGGAGCATCCAACCTAACTCCCACATTCGCAAAACCCGCGCTTACGCG